>PWON01000073.1 GCA_003557385.1 Bacteroidales bacterium
GCAGGAAAAATGTTAATAAATAATTTGAGGCCTGCCGGTCATTCCCCGGATAAATCACCAACCAGACCTGCTACCGCAGCTCAAGAAAGGTTTCGCCAAGCAGGGAATCATCTGTAAACAGTGATATGGTATACACCCCCGCTTCGAATTCTTCTACCCGATGCCATGTTATGCATGTGTGTGTTGCCTGGTTTTCATAATAAAAGGAATCCCGGACCGAGTATTTCAGGGTATCTCCCTCTAAAACAATATTATAACCGGTAACATCACCCGGCTGCAATACCTGGCCGAAGGGATCCACAATACGCATATAGGCGTTGTAGTCTCCTGCTTCCACAATTGGGTTTTCGCCAATCTTGAAACAAACCCGGATCTGTTCAACGCGGCCTGCACGATCTGTTTCGTCTTCGCGATCTCCCCTGCCCCGCAGCCTGAATGGCGTGACCTCAATTTCATAGGCTCGCAGCGCAGATGCTTCTTCCACCTTCCATTCCAAAAGCATTTTATCCACAGTCAATTCAGAAGCCCTGCGCTGTGCAATTTCAATCTCTTCGCGCATCTGGACATTCATCGCCTTAAGCACCTGGTTTTCTTTATACAAGCTATCAATTTCCAGGACATAATTCTGTGTTATTTCGCGCAACATATTCAATTGGCGACGGATCCGGTTATAATCGGCCTGCCGGTTAATGAGGTTTTGTATCTCGCGGGCATTGGCCTCGATGACGCTGTCCTTGTCTACCAGAACGCTGTCATACTCCAGCTTAACCATTTGGTACTCATCAAGCACCAGGTTCAACTCGCTTTGCAGCTCCGTACTGCGCTGTGCCGCAATTTCGCGTTCCATGGTCATTTCATTGAGCGACTGCCGGCAGGTAACCCACAATATGGTAAGCAACAATACCAGTAGCCCCAATACCACAATGGCAATGCGGTATATGACCTCATTTCTTTTATGGTTGCCTTTGGGCTTAATTTCATTATTCTCCATGTCGATATTAATTATTGTTTTGTTGTATTTTTTTGTATATTTACACGTATTTTGCCGTACATTGTCCTGCTTAAAGCACATCCCGGCTTTCGTGATGCAAATGTATGCATTTTTTATCGATAACAACATATACACATGAGCCCGTTTGTCCTTGATCTTTTTCGGAGGTTTGCATCGCTTCTTTACCCTGAAACCTGTTGTGTTTGCACCGGAACCCTGTTTCGTGGGGAGAACCACTTTTGCACCCATTGCCGGGCAGGCTTGCCAAAAACCGATTTCAACCGTTTCAGGGAGAACCAGCTAAGCAGGATCTTTTGGGGAAAGATCCCGGTTGAAACGGGCACATCGCTCTTTTATTACCAGAAAGGAGGCAAAGTGCAGAAACTGATCCGTGCATTCAAATACCGCGGGAATATTGCCCTGGGCCGGTCCCTTGGTTATATGCTGGGAAAAAGCATGCAGGGACGCGACCTTTACCGGGGGATTGAGCTGATCCTGCCGGTCCCGTTACACCCCGAAAAAGAGCGCCGGCGTGGATTTAACCAGAGTGCCGTGATCGGCCACGGTATTTCGGAAGCATTATTGATCCCATGCCGCAACAATCTTCTGGTTCGCCGTGAGGCCACCGCCACCCAAACCAGGAAATCGCGCTACAAACGATGGGAAAATGTTTCCCTCGTATTCGACACCCCGGATGCCGGGGCCCTTCAGCATAAGAACATCCTTCTGGTAGATGATGTGGTGACCACCGGCTCCACCCTGGAGGCTTGCGGAAACGTATTGTTTCAGGCCGGAGTGTCAAAATTGTGGGTTGCCACCCTGGCCATCACAATATAACACCGGGCATCACTTGTTCAGTCCGCAGCCAGCACAGCAGCCAGCCTGTAAACCGCCACCTGCCCGTACTGGTTGAACAACAAAACATGCACCACATACATCCCGATCGATGCCTTTTGCCTGTCATTGGTCGTTCCGTCCCAGGTGAGCACCCCTGAAGTAGCCAGAAGCTTTGCGCGGGCAAGTGTTTTGACCTCCCTGCCCCGGCGGTCAAACACACGCACATGGGCCACATAACCCGGTTGGTCGAGCGAATAATAGATGTTCAGCACATCGTTCGCCCCACTTCCGTTGGGCGAAAAAACGGGGGGATCCACATAGAACTCAGCATCAAATGGATTGTGGTACGCCACAAACTGTGAGTTCCTGTAACCCGGGGTGCCATATGCGGCCGAAGAAGCTGCAGAGTGCCAGCTTGACGGCTCTTGTGCAGGCCTGTCGGGGTGTATGCGCTCAAGGGCAACCCCCCGTAAATCCGCCAGCAAAGGCAGATGCATGTCACTGGTGTATGCCAGCATATCGATGATCTGGTGGTTCCTGCCTGCCAACACCACAATACCGTCTGAAATGGTCATCCGGGGCATCGCCTGCAACTCAACAAACACATCAGGATCTGGAACCTGATAAAATTTTTTGACTGCACCGGTGTCACTGGTAAACACCACATAATCGCCGGGAAATACCAGGTGACTCTCATCACTTACGTATTGTATTGTGGTCAGAACATGTTCAATCGTGTCTTTTGAGGTGAGCAACATGTCTTTAAGGTCAAAAACATTGTCTGATCGGTTGAACACCTCAACATAACGCGCCCCGCCCGGTGGCGGATTAAATAAAATCTCATTCAGAACAACATCCCCGGCAAGGGCATGCACAGGCACAGACACCCTGGCGCTGTTTTGGTCAATCAGGTTTCCGGCACAATCCGAAAGATGGTCGCTCACCTCAATATTATATACAATGCCCTCCGTGAGGGCCTGATCCAGGGTAATTTCCGCCACCGAAAAAGCAGGCATGAATGCCTTTGCAGACAAGGGATGTCCAATGCCCTGGTCAATATAAAAATGATCGGTCAGCACCAGGGAAGCCTCATTCATGGGTTCGGAAAAATGCAACCGCACCGTGAGGGAATCAACATAACCGGCGCGGAGCAACCGCGGGCTGACGGTATTGGGATTGTCACCGCGGACCGAGTTGGTGGCAGCCGGAGTACCTCCCTTCGGGTCTTCAGAGGCACGCCAGTTTTCAGCCCCCTGGCAAAAATTGTAGGGGTCAATTTTTTCAAGCGACCAGCCCCCCTGGGCTTTGGTTCCATCCCGGTACCAGCGGTCTGAATAATCCACAAACGAGACCAGCTCTCCCCGGTGGTCTTTCAACATCAGGCAAGTGCCCCCGATGGTCAGTGCGGTGGCCGATAAGCCCGGAACGGCCACCACATTCCCGTAAGGCGCCAGATCAGGATGGGCTGCTTCACCGGTCAGCACCAGATATCCCCCTGGAGGGATGACCGCCTCAGGGATAAGGCGCTGTGTTGTGCCGTGCTGCAGGGTCCATCCCGCCAGATCAATGGGGATGTCCGTTGTGTTATACAGCTCCAGCCAGTCGTGTGGCGGAAGGGCCACTACCGGCCTGCTGTTGGCCATGATCTCGTTAAACACCACATCAAAACGATTCGACACATAGTGCACAAACTCCCCCTGAAATGGTTCCATGATCTCCCCGTCCATGGCGCTTATTCCTGAAATTTGCACGTTATATAAGCGATTTTGCTCAAAATGGTTGAAAAACAGCAGGCGCACCATGTGTGGAAACTCCGGGTCGGCGGAGGCAATCAGTGGATGACCCACGCCCTGGTCTACCATGTAGTTCTGTGGAAGCAGTGCCGTTTCGGCAGTCACCACACGGTTAAATGTCACGTCAAGGGTGTTTGGCGATACCACCTGCAGTTTTTCAACACTGAGCGGATCTTCCGGAGTGATATCCCCCACGCGGAAATCGTCAAAATAAAAACGCCTGCTGTTGCTTACGGTATAAGTGCAGTGCACCCCAAACCAGGAAGTACTTGTGTAGGTGTGGTCAAAAACCTGACCCTGCGGGATGTACAAGGAGCCACCCCCGGGGTCGGCATAAAAAGCCCAGTGGCCAAGCCCGTCCCTGACCACCCTGATTCGCAGCAGGTTATTGGTGGTGGTGGCCAGGTTCATATTCCCGCTAAGCAATGTGGTAATTTCCGTGCCATCCTGCCGGCAAAAGAACAATCGCTTCATATCCGAACCTGTCTTGCCAATCCGGATAAAATACCCCTGCAAGGGGCCGTCGAGTGCCGGTTGATCGCTTACCAGGTATATGCGCGGATAATTGTTGTCGGAGGGTGTAAAGGCCAGGCGCACCCAAAAATCCCACTGGGTGTTGTGAATCACATGACTTTGTGTCGACAACCAGGCCACGCCGGCCTCATCATCATACAACCTCAGCATTCCCTGGTCCACAATGAATTTATCATGATCGCCCTGCCAGGCCGGATCCTCCGTAAAATTCCCGTTGGTGAAATCGTCCGAAAACTGCCCGCACACAGCAACCGGGATCATCAGGAAGATATAAATCAATTTTTTCATCTTCTGTCGAATGATCGATTGCTTTAAAAGTAAACTTTTTATCAAAGACCTTAATTCGTTTTTTTTGACGAATTTTGTTACTGGTTATAAAAAAGCATTGTATGGTAATCGCATTGGTTGGAGCCACCGGACTGGTTGGCCAGGTCATGATGCGGGTGATGGAAGAACAAAAACTGCCCGTTTCCGGATTCATTCCCTGTGCTTCGGCCCGTTCGGCAGGAAAAGAAGTGATGTTTCAGAACAAGGCGTACAAAGTATGCCCGGTGGATGAGGCCATTGCGGCCAAACCACAGGTGGCGCTTTTATCAGCAGGTTCCGCCACCTCGCTGAAATATGCCGAATCGTTTGCAAAGCAGGGTGCATATGTAATTGACAACTCATCGGCCTGGCGCAACAACAAACATGTTCCCCTGGTGGTCCCGGAAGTAAATGCCCATACCATATCGTCCGATACACGCATCATCGCCAACCCAAACTGCAGTACCATACAAATGGTGCTCCCGATAGCCCCCATTCACAAGGCCTATGGAATACGCAGGCTGGTGATCGCCACCTATCAGTCCGTTACCGGAACAGGAGTCAAAGCAGTGCAGCAACTGCATGATGAGCGCGCAGGCATTGAATCTGAAAAGGCGTACCCGCATCCCATCGACCTGAATTGTTTTCCCCACGGCGGCGACTTCCTGGAAAACGGCTATTCTTCGGAAGAGATGAAGCTGGTAAACGAAACCCGTAAGATTCTCAATGCCCCCGGCATCCGGATCACAGCCACGGTGGTGCGCATTCCTGTCATCGGCGGGCATTCCGAAGCGGTAAACCTGGAACTTGAGCATGATTTCTCAATTGCTGACATCAGAAATATGCTCCTGAAAACTGCCGGGGTAAGCCTGCAGGACGATCCCAACAACAACCTGTACCCCATGCCCAGGTTTGCCGAAGGAAAAGACATGGTGTTTGTAGGGCGCATTCGCCGCGACCATTCGGTCCCTTACGGCCTGAACATGTGGATTGTGGCAGATAACCTGCGAAAGGGTGCTGCGACCAATGCTGTTCAGATTGCGCAATATCTGCATGCAAATGCCTGGGTTTGATCAATTATGTGTATTTTTCTTATTTTTGCAGCTTGTTTTGATCAGAAAAACGCGGGGAAACCCAAGATAAACAAAAGATATCGCGTATCATGAGAGAATGGTTGGTGGTCGTAAATCCGAATGCAGGGATTGGAAAAGCAGGCAGAGACTGGGGAGAAATATCCAATATGCTCGACAAACACGGCTTTGATTATCAGGCTGTGTTTACAGAAGCTCCTTTGCATGCCATCGAATTGGTGGCCACACATATCCGGGAAGGATTCCGGAAAATCATCGTTGTTGGCGGCGACGGGACCATGAATGAGGTGGCCAACGGGATATTTAAACAAAAAGTGCTGCCCACCACAGAGATCACCGCCGGGATGATCTCGGTCGGGACAGGCAACGACTGGGTCCGCACCTATAACATCCCCATGGATTATGAAAAAGCGGTTGAGATCCTGAATCGGGGCGATACCATGCTTCAGGATGCAGGCACGGTGAGTTATTACAACAACCATGTTGAACATATGCGGTATTTTGTAAATATGGCAGGACTTGGCTTTGACGGACTGGTGGCGCAAAAAACCAACGCAGACAAGATCCGGGGCAGGGGCAACCCCCTGCTGTATTTAAAGAACCTTGTGGGATCATTATTTTCCTACAAATCATGCCGGATGACTGTCACCGTCAATGGTCAGGTGTTGCGCGAAAAGATCTTCAGCATCGGGGTTGGGATTGGTCAATACAATGGCGGTGGCATGCGGCAGGCACCCGACGCAAGGCCCGACGACGGGCTGTTTGACCTGACCGTGATCAAGGACATCACCAAGTTGTCGGTGCTGGCCAATGTGCGGCGTTTGTACAACGGGACCATCAAAAAACACAAACTGGTAGAAAGCATGGTGGGCAAGTCTGTCTGCATTGAATGCGAAACCCCGGTATTGCTCGAAGCCGACGGGGAATCACTGGGGCATTCCCCTTTTGCGTTTGAAATTATCCCCCGGAGTATCCGTGTAATAATTAACAATAAACCATTTGGCCCGCAGGCCTGAACCTGCTTATCTGATATTTGAAAGATGATAACAAATAGTGAAGATCGCTTTAAAAAAATCATTGCCCACTGCAAGGAATATGGTTTCATATTTCAATCCAGCGAGATATACGACGGCTTGAGTGCGGTATATGATTACGGGCAGAACGGGGTGGAGCTCAAAAACAACATCAGGGATTACTGGTGGAAATCGATGGTGCAATATCACGAAAACATCATCGGTCTGGATGCGGCCATTTTTATGCACCCTGATGTATGGAAAGCTTCGGGCCATGTGGATGCATTCAACGATCCGCTGATAGACAACAAGGATTCAAAAAAGAGATACCGCGCCGATGTGCTCATTGAAGACCACCTGGCAAAACTCGATGAAAAGATTGCCAAAGAGGTTGCCAGGGCAGCCGAACGCTTTGGTGACAGCTTTGATGAGCAAATGTTCTGTCAGACAAACCCGCGTGTGCAGGCAAACCGCAAAAAGATCGAAGAGATCAATGCCCGTTTTGTGCCGGCCATGGAACAGGGGCTGCTGGGCGAACTGAAAGCCCTGATCGAAGAGCTTGAGATCGCCTGCCCGGTTTCGGGATCGCGCAACTGGACCGATGTCAGACAGTTTAACCTGATGTTCAGCACGCAGATGGGTTCGGCCAGCGATGGTGCTTCACTGGTGTATCTGAGGCCCGAAACCGCCCAGGGCATCTTTGTCAATTACCTGAATGTTCAAAAAACCGGCCGTAAAAAACTTCCCTTTGGTATTGCCCAGGTTGGAAAAGCCTTCCGCAATGAGATTGTGGCGCGCCAGTTCATTTTCCGGATGCGCGAGTTTGAGCAGATGGAAATGCAATACTTTATAAGACCGGGGCAGGAAAATGAATGGTTTGATTATTGGAAAGACATGCGGATGCGATGGCATTTGTCGCTCGGCATCCCGCAAGAAATGTTCCGCATGCACGAACACGACAAGCTGGCCCATTATGCCAAGGCAGCCGTCGACATCGAATTCATGTTCCCCTTTGGCTTTAAAGAAATAGAGGGCGTACACTCCCGCACCGATTACGACCTGGGTGCCCACCAGAAGGTGAGCGGGAAAAAACTGCAGTATTTCGACCCGGACATCAACGAAAGCTATGTGCCCTATGTGGTAGAAACATCCATCGGACTGGACAGGATGTTTTTGGCCGTCATCAGCCATGCACTAAAAGAAGAAACACTGGAAGACGGCTCCCAGCGGATGGTGATGAATATATCCCCTGCACTGGCCCCGGTAAAAGTGGCTGTTTTGCCCCTGGTAAAAAAAGACGGACTTCCGGAAAAAGGGAGGGAGATCTTCGACAAACTGAAATATGATTTCCATTGCCAGTATGAAGAAAAGGATGCCATCGGCCGCCGTTACCGGCGCCAGGATGCCATCGGCACGCCCTATTGCATCACCATCGACCATGAATCACTTGAAAACGATACCGTTACCATACGCAAAAGGGATACAATGCAACAGGAACGTATTCCAACCGACAAGATCGCCAGTGTGGTCAGGAAACGTATTGAAATCAAGCCATTATGACTCTGCAAGAAATCAAAGCCCCCGTGGAGGGACACGTTACTGCTTTTGAGAAACTGTTCCGGGAAACCATGAAAAGCAAGGTTCCCCTGCTGGATAAAATAACACAGTACATCGTCAGGCGCAAAGGAAAACAGATCAGGCCGCTTTTTGTGTTTTTTTCGGCGGGGATTTTCGGGAACATTACCGACCGGACCTACCGGGCCGCATCCCTCATTGAACTTCTGCATACCGCTACCCTGATTCACGACGATGTGGTAGACGACTCCAATGAGCGCCGTGGGTTTTTTTCACTCAATGCCCTGTGGAAAAACAAGATATCCGTATTGGTAGGTGATTACTTGCTGTCGAGGGGGTTGCTGCTTTCGCTGGAACACGACGATTTTGACCTGCTGAAGATCGTGAGCAACTCCGTTAAGGAGATGAGCGAGGGCGAACTGATGCAAATTGAAAAGGCCCGCAACCTCGACATCGACGAGGCGATCTATTTTGAGATCATCCGCAAAAAAACCGCTTCGTTGATTGCAAGCTGCATGGCCTGCGGGGCGGCTTCTCTTCATGTAACAGAAAAAGACGTGGCACTGATGTACGAAGTTGGTGAAAAAGCCGGCATCGCCTTTCAGATCAAAGACGACATCCTTGATTTTGAAACCTCTGCAGACAAAGGCAAACCCTCCGGTACCGACATCAAGGAAAAGAAAATGACCCTGCCATTGATCTATGTGATCAACCAGGCTTCTTACAGAGACAGGCGCCGAATCATCAATACGGTAAAAAACCACAGCCAGGATCCTGAAAAAGTAGCCGAACTGATGGAGATGGTGCACGACCAGGGCGGCATTGAATATGCCCACGACTACATGCAGCTTTATAAAGACCAGGCCATTGAGTTGTTGTTAAGCCTCCCGGATGTGCCGGCCAGAGAGTCACTGCGAAACCTTGTGGAATACGTCGTACAAAGGAAAACTTAGGAAGAAGTAGTTAGTAATTAGTAGTTAGTAGTTAGTCGTTCGTGGGTTTTTGTAAAAAAGTATCCATTAACGCATATACTTTTTTTACTAATTACTAAATACTAATTACTAATTACTAATTACTACTTA
>PWON01000157.1 GCA_003557385.1 Bacteroidales bacterium
GGGGCTGGTCCCAGGAACAGATCCCAATCGAGGGTGTCGGGTACCTCCTGTGGTTCGGGTGTGGCAAGACCCTGTGGCCATATGGGCCGGTCAGTAAAGGCTTCGACCCTGGTTACTTCACCTATTTCATTGTTCCACAACCATTCACAAAGGGTAGCCAAATCGTCTCCTGAAGCCCCCTGGTTCCCCATCTGGGTGGCCACCCTGTATTTATCGGCCAGGCGGGTAAGCAGCCTGGATTCATAAACGGTATGCGTAAGGGGTTTTTCAACATACACGTGTTTGCCCAATGTGATCGCATGTGCGGCCACAATCGCATGTGTATGATCAGATGTAGCCACCACCACGGCGTCTATATCGTTGATCATCTCATCGTACATTTTTCGCCAATCCCAGTATTTTTTTGCATCCGGGAAGTAGTCGAAACAACTTTTGCTGTAGCGCCAATCTACATCGCATAAGGCCACGATGTTTTCACTTTGCATCAAACGCATCAACCCGAATCCTTTCCCGCCTACACCTACGCCGGCAATATTCAATTTGTCGCTGGGCATCTTATGTCCGAGTCCGCTGACTACGCTGCTTGGCAAAATGGTAAAGCCTGCTGCGGCTACCGCAGCGCTCCCGATAAAGTCCCTTCGTGAGATCGTTTTCATTGTTCTTGTTTTTTTGTTTTTTTTATATAAAGGCCAGATCAAACACAAATATAAAAAAAAAGCTTACTTTTAAATCTTAATTAGAAAATACATACAATAATAATAAGCAATGGACAATTTGAAAAATGATACGGCGAGAGAGGGTAATTTGCCGCGTGTGATTTTTTTATCAGTTGTTGCTGCCCTTGGTGGCTTCCTTTTTGGTTTTGACAGTGGCGTGATAAATGGGACGGTCAATTCGCTTCAGGAAGCTTTTGATTCAGATGCGGTGGGAACAGGATTCAATGTTGCCTCCATGTTGCTGGGATGTGCAGCAGGGGCATTTTTTGCCGGAACCCTGGCCGACAAATTTGGCCGCAAACATTTGTTGATTGCAGCTGCTGCGGCTTTCATTTTCAGTGCCTGGGGATCGGGCATTGCCGGAAGTTCTGCCCAGTTTGTGTTTTTCCGGGTGCTGGGCGGGTTGGCTGTTGGTGCGGCCAGTATCCTTTCACCGGCCTACATTGGTGAAATTGCCCCGGCCAATATCCGGGGCCGGTTGATATCTCTTCAACAACTGGCCATTGTTCTGGGGTTGTTTCTTGCTTTCTTCAGCAATTATAATCTGGCTACCATAGCCGGAAGTGCCTCTGCCGAACTCTGGTGGGGTTTTAGTGCCTGGCGCTGGATGTTTTGGATGGAGATCATTCCTGCCTCATTATTTTTTATATGCCTGATGTTTATTCCAGAGTCACCAAGATATCTGGTGGCGGCCAACAAAGCCGATAAGGCTGCTTCTGTTCTGGCCTCACTGACCAATTGGGAAACAGCAAAAAAACAGGTGGAGGAGATCAGGAAAACGGTATTTCGTGAACGTAAACCGCGTTTGTCGGATATCATAAATAACAAAACAAAAAACGTCCACCCCATTGTTTGGGTGGGTATTGGCCTGGCTGCTTTGCAGCAGTTTACAGGTATTAATGTGGTCTTTTATTACGGGTCTGTTTTGTGGCAGGCAGCCGGTTTTACCGAGGCAGATGCCCTGCTTACCAATGTAATTTCCGGAGGTGTAAACATTGCCTTTACATTTTTGGCCATTTACCTGGTTGAACGTGTGGGCAGAAAACCCCTTCTGATGATAGGTGCCCTGGGCCAGGCAGTCATGCTGGGATTGCTGGCACTTATCTTTGCCCTGGGTGCCGAGGATGCAGTCCATGGGATTGAGATGGGAGGGACCAGTGGAATTCTGGCCTTACTTGCAGCAAACCTCTATATCGCATTCTTTGCTTTCACCTGGGGCCCGATCATGTGGGTCATGCTTGGAGAGATGTTCTCCAATAAATTCCGCGGGGCTGCCCTGGCCGTGGCCGGATTGACCCAATGGGGATCTAATTTTTTGATTACCATTACCTTCCCCATATTGCTTGCGTCCATCGGACTGGGTATTTCCTATGGCATATATGCCGCTTTCGGGATCATTGCCTATGTATTTGTGCGCCGTTTTGTGACCGAAACAAAAGGGAAAACCCTGGAAGAGATATCCATGGATCAGGAGTAAGCTGCTGTACAGCGGCGTTGCCTTGTCTGCAACTCCTGAGTCTATTCTGAACTGATCTCCAGCAATTCTATGTTCCGGAATGCTGTCGGGTGGCTTTCGGCCTGCAGGGCAATGTGTCCTTTTTTCAATGGCAACCCGTTCTCTTCCAAACGAATATTGCCATAGGTGATCACGGTATCACCCTCCACGATATGGTGGACCAGTGAATCACCATACACCACCAGCTCAAAATGTACCCACTGATCTCCGTGAAAAGTGGGTGCATCGGCTTCTATGCAGTGATCATAGATCCTCACCCCGTTTACTTCTACATTGGTCCCGGGGGTGCAGATATTTCCCGTGGGCCGGTGCCCCTCGCCAAGTCCTCCGAGAAGTTGTGCTTCGACCGATACCGGAAAATACTGATCAAATTCCATGCTGGCAGCTGATTGCGAATGGAACATAATGCCATTGTTTCGTTGAGCCCAACTGCCGCCTCCTGCTGCCTGCTCTCCATAAAAACGGTATTCCAGGCGAAGTTTGTAGTGTGAAAAAGGCTGGTGGTAAAAGATGTGTCCGAACCTGTTGTCGAACTGGTCGTATTGATCATAACAAACCAGCAAAACACCATCTTCCACGCGAAAGGTGTTTGCATAATTTTCACCCAGTTCGTATCCTGCAATTTTTATCTCCCAGCCTTCGAGGTTTTTGCCGTTGAAAAGTGAGATCCAGTTTTCTTCGGTTTCGCGGGTGCTGCATGAAATAAACATGGAAGAGGCCAGCATCATAAAACCCGCTACTACGGTCAGATTTAAAATAACCAAATGCTTCATCACTGTTGTTTGTTTTGGTTTATTACCTAAAAAAGTGGTTAAGGAGCTGTACCCGGCACTGGTACCTGTAAGTTCATGTCGACCGGGCCAAAGGCTAATTTTTCCGGACCCAACCGAAGGCTTGAATTCATCACCTCTTCGTAAGTGACTTCCCGGCCCGTATAGGCAGATATCCTACCCATGATGGCTACTATGGTGGTTATGGCACAAGTTTCAGCCTCATTCAGCGGCTTATTGCTTCTGATTGCCTCTACCAGGTGAATGATCTCCTGTTCGTAGGGGCTTTTCATGGCAAGCTGTGACGGTTGTCCGTGTTCAAGCCTTGGGTATTCGTAAGACCATATGGTTTCTCCCCGGTGATTTACGATCTCATTCTGGCAGTTGGATGCCCCTTTGGTGCCAACGATGTATTCTGAAACATTGTTGGCGCAACCGTCGATCTGTCTGCACATACTGTGCATATGGGTGTTGTCGTCGTACACAAAATCCACGCTGAAAAAGTCATATATGTCGCCGGTCAGCCGCCGGTGCCTTGCCCCGAAACCAAGTGCCCTGACCGGAACTTTTCCACTGAACCAGTTGATCACATCAATGTTGTGCATGTGCTGCTCCACAATATGATCACCTGCCAGCCAGCGCCAATTTATCCAGTCGCGAAGCATGGCAGTCATATCGTCCCATCCGGCTTGCCGGTTCACGTGCCATGACCTGGACTGGTTCCAATAGCAGTTGGCCCCTACGATATCACCGATGATGCCGCTTTTTATGTGGGCGTATGTGGTAAGGTAATCCCGCTGGTGCCTGCGCTGAGTACCGGCAACCACCTTTAATCCGGCGGCATCGGCCATCCGGGCTGATGCCATGATGGCCCTGGCTCCAACCGGATCAACGGCCACGGGTTTTTCCATAAATACATGTTTCCTGGCCCTTACTGCCGCATCAAAGTGACTGGGCCTAAAGAATGGGGGTGCCACCAGCAGGACAACATCCACATCGCTTTCAATCACCTTTTGGTATGCGTCAAATCCAACAAAACATTGTTCATCGGGAATCTCTGCGTTGCGGTGCTGTTTTAGTTGCTGCCTGCAGCTTTCGAGTTTGTCACGGAAAACATCACCCAGGGCGGTAATATGCAAATTGTTTCCGGCATCCAGAAAGTTCATGGCGGCTCCAGTGCCCCGGTCTCCGCAACCAATCAACCCGGCTTTTAATGCCTTGCCTTCAGGCGCCTGATCAATAAACTCAGGGATTACTGCTTTTCTCCTGTCGCGGCTGCAGGACTTCAGTAAAGCTCCGGCACCCAAAGCCCCTGCGGCGGCAATTGTGGCGGCCCCTTTGATAAATTGACGCCGGTCTGATGCCATTGGTTTTTGTTCCATTCTGAAAACGATTAATGGTGAATATTATAAATGATCATTTTTTATTGTCCATCATTTGGCTCATTTTCTATGGGCCATTCCATTACCACCCGGAATCCAACGTCAAACACGTCCGAATACCACCAGATGCTTTTTGGTATCTGGGGGTCGGTCAAAAGCCATGCATCATGCCTTGTGTGGCTCCGGGTTGCGGAACGAACTTCAAAGGCATCACTTTTAAAAGATCCTCCCCTGATTACCCTTTCTTTCCCTTCCAGTGGCCCTTGCGGGTTTTTGATAACCATTTGTGCCGGGTAACTGGCGTATGCATCTTCGGCATAATAATCGGAACAGAATTCCCACACATTACCCAGCATATTCTTCAGGCCATAAGAATTGGGTTGAACAGCGTCGGGTTCCTGTGTCCTGAAAAAGCTATTGCCTTCGTATACAACAAAACGATTAATATTTGTGGTATCCGCTCCAAATATACGATTGACCCATCGTTGTCTCGTGAATTTTTTCGGGCTGCCTTCGAAAAAATAGGGGCTTTCTGTACCCCCCCTTGCCGCGTATTCCCATTCCGCCTCAGTAGGCAAACGATATGTTTTGCCGGTTTTAAGACTGAGCCACTCACAAAAGACATTTGCTGCATGCCATGTCATGGTAATGGCTGGTCTCTTTCCCCAGCCCCATCCCTGATCGGGACTGCCCCAGGGTGGTGTCGGGCCACTGATGGCATCCACTATGTTTTGGGCAGCATCGGTATAGGTTAAATTTCCCTGCATCGACCTGCCTTCCGAAACTGTTTCACGGAAAAAAGCCATGAACATATCCCAGGTGACTTCTATTTCAGACATAAAAAAAGAACTGACTTCTACTTCACGCCTGGGGCCTTCATCATCATGCCGGCCTGGTTCATCCTCAGGGCTGCCTATCTTAAACCGGCCACCCGGGATGGGCAACATGTCAAACCGTACTCCGGTTCCCGGAATGGTTTCTGTAAATCGTTCGAATGCATCAACAAGACTTGCTTCTTTAAAAACAATTTCGGGCTTTCCAGCAATCCGTTCAAACCCAAAATCCAGTATCTCCTGGGCGTGTTCAGAATAATGTCCGACATGCAGATGACAATTCAGGCAATTCAGCTCTTCCCGGTTGTTCTCGTAATACAGGTGGGCATGCATACCTTCTTCTGTCAACTGCAGGGGAAATAAATTCTGATGACAATCGATACAGGAACTTTCATAGGTATGTTTGACAGCTTGTGTGATATGCCGTTTTGCTTCCCATTGAATATTTTCCGGGTCTTTAAATAAAAAACCATATACATCCCGGATGCCCGTTGCAGCCTTTGCAGTAAAATGGGTTATGCTGCCAGGTGGGGGCAAATGGCATTCCACACAATCTACAATAATCCCCGATGGGTTGTCATAATGTGTGGAAAGTTTCCAGCTTTCTTCTGCATGCGGGTGCACATGGCAACTCATACAGAATGTATTGGTTGAAGTATAGTGCATCACACTGGATGAGAGCATGATAAATACAACACCCATGAGAAAACCATAAAAAAGGAGGACACTATACCGCCTGTTTCTGGGAAAGAAGAAATGCCTGATGCTGCCCATTTTCCCTGGTATTATGGAACGTAATCTGCATCCAGCATATATTCGAGGCTGATACGGACACTTTCGAGTGGTTCGTAATTGTATTGCTCCACTTCGATGATACTGTATTGCAAACCTGCCATATCGGAATGTTCATAAATCCGCTCAAAATCGATCATGCCGCTTGCACCCACTTCGGTTTCATCTTTGACATGCCACAGCTCAAAACGTCCGGGATGCTTGTAAAAATAATCGACCGGATCAGCCTGGCCGGCATATACCCAATAAAGATCTATCTGGAACATGACTTTTTCGGGAAGGGTGTTTTCAAGCATAAAATCATATATGCGTACGCCTTCAAGAACAGTAAATTCATTGTCGTGGTTGTGATATCCGAAGCGGATCCCTTGTTCATTGCATTTATTTCCGACCGCATTGAAATAATCACAGAATGCCTTTAACCCTTCGAGGCTTTCATATCCAGCGTTTCCCATCCAGGGTTGCACGATAAAACGGACACCGGCAGCTGCATGGGCTTTGATGCACTGATCCCACCAACTCATGGCCTCATCCCATTCATCTTGTGCGGGTAAATCAAGGCCGGTATGTGAACTTAGGAAAATCATGCCATTGTCTTCAACCAGTTGACGGAAAGTGGCGGGCTCCATCCCATAGAATTTGCCATCGCTGTAACCTGCGGCTTCAATAAACCTGTAACCCATTTCACCAAGGGCCTTTAGCGTTCCATCAGGATCGTCATTCATGGCTTCACGCACAGACCAGAGCTGAATGCCAATAAATTTATCATCAGGGGGAGGTGCCTGGCATGAAAAGAGAGCCAACCCCAGGATGCACCCTATAAGTGCTATTGTGGTGCTTGTGTTGATCATTTTAGTCTTTTGATTATTAATGTTTTAAATATTCCGGCAGGATAAGTCAGGTATTTGAGGGCTCCAGCCGGATGGGTTGGAATAACCCCATACGTTGCAACAAATATGGTGAAAAATTCTGAAAGAATCACCTGTGACAGACAGTTCCTTCGGTTTGCGGGAGGTCAGACAGACAATTTGGCAGGGACGCCTGCATGGCACGCCCTTTGATTTGGGGCTGACATTAAAAACATATTTCTATTGACAATAAAAACTCCATGCTATGCAAAAAGGCAAGATTAATGTTCAGACGGAGAACATTTTCCCGATCATCAAGAAATTCCTGTATTCTGATCATGAAATATTTCTCAGGGAACTGATATCCAACGCGGTAGATGCCACGCAAAAACTTAAGATCATGTCCTCCAAGGGTGACTTTACGGGCGAAATAGGTGAGTTGCGCATTGAAGTCAAGGTGGATAAAAAGTCAAAAACCATCACAGTGAGCGATAAAGGCGTAGGGATGACCACCGAAGAAATAGACAGGTATATTAACCAGATTGCGTTTTCAAGCGCAGAGGAATGGATCAGTAAATACAAGGATGAAGCAGAGACCAACCCCATTATAGGTCACTTCGGGCTTGGTTTTTATTCGTCATTTATGGTGGCTTCGAAGGTGGAGCTGCATAGCAAATCATACAGGAAAAACAGCAAAGGGGTAAAATGGGTTTGTGACGGCACTCCCGAATTTTCACTGGAGGAAAAACCCAAAAAACAACGCGGTACAGACGTTGTGTTGCACATAGCAGACGACTCAACAGAATTTTTGGAGGAACACAAGATTCTGGAGCTGCTTAAAAAGTATGCCAAATTCCTGCCGGTTGAAATTGTGTTTGGTACAGAAAAGGAAACCAAAAAAGAGAAGGATAAAAAAGGCAAAGAAAAGGAAGTGACTGTTGAAAAACCCAGGGTTATTAACAATACCAGGCCCGCATGGACACAGAAACCTTCAGATCTTTCAGATGATGACTATAAGGATTTTTACCGGGAATTGTATCCCATGACCTTTGAGGAACCATTGTTTAACATTCATTTAAATGTGGATTACCCATTTACCCTTACTGGCATCCTGTATTTCCCGAAGGTCAAGCAGAATTTTGAAGTGCAGCGCGATAAGATACAATTATATTGCAACCAGGTTTTTGTAACCGATTCGGTAGAAGGCATTGTACCCGACTTCCTGACATTATTGCATGGGGTGATCGATTCGCCTGACATTCCGCTGAATGTTTCAAGGAGCTTTTTGCAAAGCGATGCCAGTGTGAAGAAGATCAGCGGACACATCACCAAAAAAGTGGCCGACAAGCTGGAAGAGATCTTTAGAAACAACAGGGAGGATTTTGAATCAAAGTGGGACGATATCAAGATCTTTATCGAATATGGGATGATCTCGGAGGAAAAATTCAGGGAACGTGCCCGCAAATTCTGCCTGCTGAAAAACACCGAGGGTAAATATTTTACCCTGGATGAGTATCGCGATCATATCAAGGCTCAACAAATCGATAAAGACAAAAAAGTGGTGCACCTGTATGCCACCAACACGGATGAGCAGCATGCCTTTGTGGAAGCAGCCAAAGAAAAGGGATATGATGTACTGGTATTGGATACACCCATTGACAGTCATTTTGTGAATATGCTTGAAACAGAACTGGACAATGCATCTTTTACCAGGGTTGATGCTGAAGTGGTCGACAAGCTGATCAAAAAAGATGATGCATTGCCATCGAAATTGAGTGACGCACAAAAAGACAAACTGAAGCCGATGATTGAAAAACACCTGGATCAGAAAAGCTTCCAGGTGGCTTTTGAGAATTTAAGTGAAACGGAACATCCCATGGTGATCACCCAACCGGAATTCATGCGCCGCATGAAGGATATGTCGGCCATAGGCGGGATGAATTATATGGGTGCCTTGCCGGATAGTTATATGTTGGTGGTGAATACAAATCACCCACTCATTGGCAAGGTGTTGGATGAGAATGATGAGCCACTGAGAGATAAGCATATCAAACAGTTGATAGATCTTGCCATGTTGGCAAAAAACCTGCTTAAAGGGGAGAAGCTGACCCGCTTCGTACAACGCAGCGTAGATTTATTTTAATTTTTTTTACTTATTTGTCGGGGCAAGAAAAAAAGATTGTATCTTTGCCCTCCCCAAAGCGGGGAAAAAAGATCTTTGAGGGACTGGGAGGCCAAGAATAAAAAGACAGAAAGCAGACCCGTTGATTTCCTTTTTTTTTTAATAATAATAAGAAGAA
>PWON01000094.1 GCA_003557385.1 Bacteroidales bacterium
AATTGATTATAATCCAGATCTGCCCTGGCTGCAAGCTCTGCCTGGCGAGTGTCTTCGAGTTCTTTTTGTTTATACTGAAATTGCCTGAACAATTCCCGGTAAGATTCAACGCGGTCGAGATGCCTGCCATAGCTGTCCACCACATCAAACTGAAAGGAGGATCTTCCGACAAGCAAGCTTTCATGCTGGGAGTGAATGTCGATAAGATGTCCTGCAAGGGATTTCATGACCTGCAGGGTTACCGGGGTGTCATTGATAAAGGCCCTGGATTTGCCGCTGGGGCTTATTTCACGTCGAAAAAAACTGATGTTTTCGTAATCCAGGTCGTACGCATCAAACAAGGGCCTAATGGTTGTGTTTTGAAGATCAAAACTGCCTTCGATGATGCATTTTTTTAATTTGTTGTTGAGTACCCCGGTATCGGCACGCTCCCCCAGTATCATCGAGAGGGCTCCGAGTATGATGGATTTTCCGGCGCCGGTTTCCCCGGTAATGACGGTAAGTCCTTCATCAAATTCGGTATCCAGCTTGTGAATTAACGCATAATTCTCAATGAATAAATGTTTGAGCATACCAGCCTTTGAATAGAGATCGGATACAAAGATAAAAAACTTTATTTTGCTTAATTCCTGTTTGCGATCCGCCGGTATTTTGAGCTGTTTGAAGGGTCAATTTCACTGAGGATGTCAATGGCTTTATTTTGCTCCACCGATGGGGCTTCAGAAAAAAGGTTTACCAGCTCATCGCTTTTGGCTGTCATGACTGTCTGCATGAGCATGATTCCCGGGCGTTCACGATGGGCTCTCTGAAGCATTTCAAGTGATTCCACCACCTGCGAACGTGCCAGATCCATGTTGTCAGTCATGGTATCAAAACCCTGACGGTGGTAACGGTACATTGCTTCGCGGATTGCCCGGTACCTGTTGTTTAGCAGATTTTCGACCAGCCAGTACCTGTTTCGTTGACTTTCAAATGATTTCCACCCCCTTTCCGGTGCGTTTTGGGCCTGGTTTACGATTTGCTGTGCCTGTTCAAAGAAGGGAGTGCCCCCCAGGGGGGCAAAAGTGTCGAAATCAAAACCCAAGATGATGTAAACGTAATATGCAATTGTGGAGGTTAGATTGGAAAGAAAAGCATTGTCGGAATATTCCAGGGGCTCATGTTCGCGATAACGGAATTCAAAATCACGGTCGCGATGATTAAACACCGGGGTGCTGTATGCGGTATTGAATACCGGACGCCGTGATTGAACCTGAATGCTGGCACGGTATTCATCACCACCTGTGCGCTCTTCAATGGTTATTTGTATGGAAGCTTCTATTCTTTCACGGGTTTCAAACTGGTAGGAGGTCCAGTTGGTCTGGTTGATAAAATCGCGCAACTCTGTGCGCAATGTTTGCATGATTTGCCGCTCTGTTTCTGACATGCCGGGTGTTGAAATAGTCACCTGGCAATTGAGTTCCTGTGCCTGCAAAGGCAGGGTTAGCATCAGCATCAGCAAAAACAACAAGGGGATTCTTAGCGTCATAAGCCCATGGTTTTTTCTAAGGCGTCGATTATATCGGCTGCCGCTTCTTTTTTGCTTTTAAGGGGATAACGGGAAATCTGCTTTTTATTGTCTATGATGGTGATTTTGTTTGTGTGGTGAGAGAAGCCGGCGCCCGGGTCATTCAGGGAATTCAATACGATCATATCCAGGTTTTTGGACTGCAGTTTTTTCATGGCATTTGCTTCTTCATTGTCTGTTTCCAGGGCGAAGCCTACCAGAATCTGTGACTTTTTTTTCTGTCCCATTTCCAGCAAAATGTCTTTGGTGCGGATCAGGTTTACAGTCAGCGACGATTTTTTCTGTTCTTTTTTGATTTTCTTGTCATGGGGTTTCCCGGGGGTAAAATCGGCAACGGCTGCAGCCATAATCACCGCGTCTGAATCCGTATAATGTTCCATACAAGCTTCGTACATTTCGCGGGCTGTGCGCACCTTGACCAGTTTTATTCCCAAGGGTGCTTTCAGGTCACAAGGGCCCGATACCAGAGTCACTCCGGCTCCCCTTGCGGCGAGTTCGCCGGCCAGTGCATATCCCATCTGACCTGATGCGTGGTTTCCAATGTACCTGACCGGGTCAATGGCCTCGTGCGTGGGACCTGCGCTCACCAGGACCTGTTTGCCGTGCAGCGATTTTTCCCTGACATGGAAAAAATCCTGTACAATGCCAAATATCTCCCCGGGTTCCTCCATGCGGCCACGGCCTTCATAACCGCAGGCAAGGTAGCCCTCAGCCTGTTCAATGATATGCACTCTATGGCTTTTCAGTGTCCTGATGTTTTGTTGGACTGCAAAATGTTCGTACATCTTGCAGTTCATGGCGGGCGCAACAAACACCTGCTTATTGAAGGCAAGCAGCGTGGTGGACAGGGCATCGTCGGCAATGCCATTGGCAAATTTTCCAATGATATTGGCAGTGGCAGGGGCCACTACAAGCACATCACCCCAGTCGGTCAGGGCAACATGTTCAGTGGTATAATCATTTTGCGTACCGAATACCTGATCGTACACCTTGTTTTCCGACAAGGACTCCAGGGTAACGCGTGTAATGAACTCCATGGCATTGGGGGTTGTAACAACCCTTACCTGTGCACCTGCTCTCCTGAAAAGGCGGATCAGGAAAGCGGCCTTATAGGCAGCGATGCCTCCCGAAATACCAAGTATGATCTTTTTCCCTTTCAAAATGAATGCATACTAAAAAGCCTGCCCCGGGATTGTTCCCAAAAGGAAGTGTGAGCCGGACCTGCTTGTTAAGCGTCTTTTTCCGTATCGGGTATTCTGTAATAAACGTTGTTATTCTCAAATTCTGAGATGGCGATCAGGCTTGGCTTGGGCAATTGTTCATAATGCTTTGCAATTTCAATCTGTTCCCGGTTTTCAAAAACCTCTTCGAGGTTGTCTGTTGAACTGGAAAACTCCTCAAGTTTTGCATTTAGCTCCTCTTTCACCTCCTGGCCAATCTGATTGGCCCTTTTTGAGATGATAACCACTGACTGGTACAAATTGCCGGTGTCTTTGTCAAATTGCCTTAAATCGCGCGTTACGGTAGTGATTTCCGGTTTGATTTTTTTTGTGTCCATATTATTGATGATTGTTTTCGTTGATTGATGCTGCCTGCTCCTGCTCCCTTTGTTGAAAGCGTGCAATAACCTCACTGGCCCTATCTCTCATTTCGGTGGCGTCTTGCCGGTATTGGCTGTCGGGGTAGCGTTGAACAAAGGCATTGTATGTTCTTATTACTTCATTGTAACGCTCTTCCTGTCGTTGTGGTATGCTGTTGTATGCATATTCGTAGTAGGCCTTAATGGTCAGGAACATGGCTTCTTCCCTGTATTGGGAATCGGGAAAATCCTTGTTCATTGTTTCAAATGTGGTGGCTGCGGCTACATAGTCAGAAATATTCAGGTACAGTTTCCCGGTTTCGAAACGTTTTTTTTCAAGCTTTACGCGGAGTTCATCGATGCGTTCGTTGGCGTCTGCCACCCTGTCGCTTTGCGGGTAGCGGTTGATAAAATTCTGCAGTTCACGGATCGCCTGGCGGGTATTTGTCTGATCAAGTGAATAACGTGGAGATTCGAGATACTGGCAATATGCACTCAAATAGGTAAACTCCTCCGCATGCTCGCTTTGGGGGAATGCGTTCACATAGGACTTGAAATAATGGCTTGCCAGGGTGTACTCCCTGTTTTTAAAGTGCGCCATGGCAAAATAGTAATTGATCCGGCGGGCCTCTGCTGTACCCCGGTATATGGGTATGATGTCGGCCAGCAAAGTGATGGCCCGGCCATAATCTTCTTCTTCATAATATTCCAGTGCCCGCTTGTATTTTAGTTCGTAATCATCGCTTTTGAGCAGGCGCTGATACTGGCTGCATGACTGGACAATAAGAATTATGATCAGTATCCCGGTAAACCTGGCTGTAATGTTTATTTTTTGCATGTAAAAAACCTTCTTTCAGAGATAAATTGCCTTGCCGGGATGCAAAACCCTGCAAACAGGGTGCAAAGATAGGCATTTTTACCATTGCAAACTCCAAAAAAACCTTAAATGAAATCCTTAAGCGGATTTGACCTCAACTCCTGAGAACAAAAGAAATCCTTTAATGACCAAAGTTTTTTGTTCATTCGCTAAAGGTTTTTGATCTGCCAGATACCGTTTGTCAGAGAAGCCGGCAAAAATGGTGGTGGTTTCAGAGCGTACCGTCCAGTCGTTGGGCACAAAAATTTCACAACCGCCAAACAGGCATGAAACGTGCAATATATTGGGACCAGGGGCCAGTGAGGTATTACGAAACCGGATGTCTGCCCCGCCAAATATACAAACCACTTCACCACCACGAAATTGATCAGATTGCACCACGCGGGTTCCGCCGCTGAAAATGTGCACGGCCTGCAGGTCATTTTCGGCGTCGGTCACCACCGAATCATGGTCTCTTTTTTTTTTGCGTATATAGCGTGGGAAAACCAGCAGAAATCCCGCGATTACAAATAAAGCGGGGATGGCAAATCTGAATATCTCCCTGAAGCCGATGCCAAAATAAGATTTTGACAAAAATACCGTCCCGATGATCAACAGGACCAGTCCCGTGCTCCTGTTGTCCTCCGAGACAAGGAAAAAAATGCCCAATATGATAAGGATCATTTGCCATGAAAACAAAAAGCCAGGAAAAGCAAACGGAATATCGACGCCGATAATGCGCAGCAGGAGAATGGCTCCCGCGGCAATAAACAAGACCCCGATCAGGATACGCAATGCATTGTTTGTGTTCATCTGATATAATTTTTATGTTTGATTGATATTTTGTAATAGTTGGTCAGTTGTTTGCGCTGAACCAAAAATAATACATTTTTCGATTCAATATGTATCCCATAAACATATCAGGTGACATTTTTGTTATCTTTTCGTACAATCATAACAAACTATGCTGCGCATGCCTGAAAGACGAAAAATAATACGGCAACTATTGTTGCTCGCCATGATATTGTTTTCACATGCCGTCATGGCACAGCAAGGCACCATCCGGGGCCGTGTGTTTGATGAAGAGACCAATGAGGGCTTGCCTTTTGTAAATCTTGTCATTGACGGAACCAATATCGGCAGTACGACCGATTTGGACGGGAACTTTCTTTTTACCGGTATTTCCCCGGGGTTTGTGCGCCTTCGTGTGTCGGCCGTTGGTTATGAAACCAGGGTAAGTGCCGAGATCATGGTGACCGGTACCCGCACCGCAAACATTGACATTGGGTTGCAGGAGGTCAGTGTGGAACTTGAAGCAGTGGAGGTCACTGCTTCGCAGTTTGAACGCAGTGACCAAAGCCCGGTATCGCTGCGGAGATTGGGCATCAAGGAAATTGAGCGAAGCCCCGGGGGCAACCGGGATATCTCCAAGGTGATCCAGGGCTTGCCAGGTGTAGCATCTACGCCCGCATTCCGGAATGACGTCATTGTGCGTGGCGGAGGACCGGCGGAAAACAGCTTCTTTCTGGACGGGGTTGAAATTCCAAACATCAACCATTTTGCCACACAGGGTGCCAGCGGGGGACCGGTTGGCATACTGAACACAGACTTTATCCGTGAAGTGGAAATGTATTCCGGTGCATTTCCTGCAAACCGGGGTGACGCCATGAGTTCGGTATTTGAATTCAGGCAAGTGAACGGGAACAGCGACAAACTTAATTTCCAGGCTACTTTGGGTGCCAGCGACCTGGCTCTGACAGCCGATGGCCCCCTGGGACCCAATACTACATTTATTGCATCGGCCCGGAGATCATATCTGCAGTTTCTCTTTGGAGTGGTCGGACTGCCCTTTTTGCCTACCTACAATGGATTTCAGTTCAAAACCAACACACGGGTTAGTGAAAATGCCACATTGAGTTTCATCGGGTTGGGGGCCATAGACCTGTTCGATCTGAACCTTGAGGCCAACGAAACTCCTGAACAGCGTTACATTCTTGATTACCTGCCTGTGAATGAACAGTGGAACTATGCTTTGGGAGCTGTTTACCGCAGATTCAGGTCAAACGGGACAGAGACATGGGTGCTCAGCAGAAACATGTTGCGTAACATGGCTTACAAATATCCCGGCAACATAGAAACACTGCCGCGCTTGCTTGATTATGAATCTGATGAAATAGAAAACAAACTCAGGTTTGAACGTTCCCTGACCCTGGGTGACTATCGGTTGAACTTTGGTGCCGGCGGAGAATATGCACGATACTTTAACCAGACTATGCAGCAGGTTTTTATCAATAACCAGCTCGATAAAATTGATTATGATACCCAATTTGACCTGTATAAATGGAGTATGTTTGCCCAGGCCACGCGGCGCATCATCGACGATCGCCTGTCCCTTTCGCTTGGCTTAAGAAGTGATGCCAACAATTATTCATCCAGGATGTCAAACTTACTCGACCAGTTATCCCCCCGTTTTTCCGCTTCCTACAGATTGCGTGACAACTTATACCTGAATTTCAATACCGGCAGGTATTATCAGCTTCCGGCCTATACAACCATGGGTTTCCGCAACAATGAAGGATTGTTGATCAACAGGGAGAACCAGTTGACCTATATATCGTCAGACCATGTGGTGGCAGGCTTCGAATTGTTGCCTGACCGGAACAGCACGCTGTCGATTGAGGGTTTTTACAAAGTTTATGACAATTATCCTTTTTCGGTAAATGATTCCGTTGCACTCGGAAGCAGTTCAGCTGATTTTGGCATTGTGGGTGCTGAAGAGGTCACTTCTACAGGCGAAGGAAGGGCTTTCGGTGCAGAGGTTTTCTACCGGAACCAGGATCTCAGGAAGTGGAACATTATTATGTCATATACCCTGGTGCGCAGCGAATTCAAAGACATTCATTCCAAATATGTCCCTTCGGCATGGGACAACAGGCACATTGTGAACCTTACCGGCCTGAGAGATCTGCCCAACAACTGGGAAATCGGGTTTAAATGGAAATACAGCGGCGGGAGCCCGTTTACCCCTTATGATGCGGAATTGTCGAGCCGGGTATCCGCCTGGGATGTGCAAGGCATGGGATACTTTGATTACAGCCGGTTTAACTCAGAAAGGCTCCCGGCTTTTCATCAACTGGATGTCCGGGTTGACAAGCAGTTTTACCTGGCAAATTTCTCCCTGATGCTTTATTTGGATATTCAGAATGTATATAATTTTAAATCGACACAACCACCCATCCTAACATTGGAAGAGGATGAAGCAGGCATGCCTGTCATTTACGAAGACAATGGCATCATGCGTTACCGTCTGAAAGAATTACAGAACAGTTTCGGAAATATTCTGCCGAGCATCGGGATCATCATCATCATTTGATATACCAAAAGAGCAACTCACATGAAAGTTTTTCCAAAAAGCGCAGCCATGTTCCATGTACCGGTTATTTTTATCGCCATACTATTTATTTCAGGCTTTACCGTGCATCCGGAAAGTCAATTCCGCCGGAAAAGCAAAACAATGGAGCAGGAACCCGTCCAGGAGATCATCACCACTTTGGATATGGAGGGTCATGCACTTGAAATCATTTTTATGAAAGGCAAAGCACACAACCACCCGCTGATGGCCATATGGATAGAAGACCTGGACAGCAATTATATACAAACCTTATATGTTGCCGAATCCATTGGCAAAGGGTTTTTCCGGCATGGTGATCCATCGAGCGGCAGATGGATGCCCGGGCCGGTTCGCAGGCCTGCTGCCCTGCCCTATTGGGGGCATCAAAGAGGCGTCAGGGCTGATGACGGATATTATATCCCGACACCGGAAGAACCCATGCCCGATGCCATTACAGGCGCCACACCAAAAGGCAGTTTCATGCTGCATACACAAACACCCGGTACAGACCTGAAAAAATTTCGCCTGTTGTTCGAAATCAATCAGTCGTGGGACTGGAATGAATACTGGACCAATACCCTGTATCCCGACGATGAACATTATATGTCTTCGAGCCAGCCTGCCCTGGTGTATGAAGTTCACATTGACCTCGGCTGTGGGACAGCCGAATATGAACTTATACCCATTGGCCACAGCCACTGGTCAGGCCGCAATGGCAAATTATACCCCGGCCTGCATACCCTGACCACCGCCCTGAATATCGCAGAATCCATTCACGTCCGCATTCCCCGCGATTAAGCATCCATGCTTACGAAAATCCATATCTTTGAAAAAACTTTTTTTCATGAATGGTATTGTAAGCCCCGAATTGCTTGAAAAGGTTACCTATCTTCGCCATACCTTGCATCAGCATCCTGAACTTTCGGGCCGGGAGCAAATGACAGCGTCAAGAGTCAAGGACTTTTTGCTGGCGCAAGACCCCGATCGGTTGGTGGAAGGGCTGGGTGGACATGGCCTGGCAGCATTATATGACAGTGGGAACCAAGGCCCCACGGTGTTGCTGAGGGCTGACCTGGATGCATTGCCCATTGATGAAGTGAACAATATCCCTTACCGGAGCCGTCATCAGGGTGTGTCGCATGCCTGCGGACACGACGGCCACATGGCTATCCTGTCGGGAGTTGCCATGATTTTGCGCAAACACAGGCCACGTGTTGGCCGTGTGGTTTTATTGTTTCAACCCGAGGAAGAGAACGGACAGGGTGCTGCCAGGGTGTTGGATGATAAACAATTCCAACTCTTACGGCCCGATTATGTGTTTGCACTGCACAACCTTCCCGGGTTTAAAAAAAATACCGTGGTGATCAAAGAGGGGCCTTTTGCAGCTGCATCCAAAGGGATGATCATCCGTATGCAGGGAAAATCCTCGCATGCAGCCCATCCGGAACAGGGCCTGAGTCCGGTTCATATGATGACCGAACTGATCCGGGAATTGATGCATTTGCCGGAGAAAAACCACCTGTTTAAGGATTTCACACTGTTAACCATTATTCATGCCAGGCTTGGGGACATCGCATTTGGAACCAATCCGGGCAAGGCCGAGGTAATGGCCACATTGAGGAC
>PWON01000163.1 GCA_003557385.1 Bacteroidales bacterium
AAACAAATGCACCCATTATAAATTGAATTTAATTGGTTTCTTTTTTGACAGATTCGATTTTTTTTGCAAAGTAACGGCTTTTTTCGGGAAACATCAAACTTAATTTTTCATAAATGGCGATCGTCCGGTCTGTTCTTCCTTGTTTTGCATGCAGTTCCGCCAGGGTTTCACTCACCAACTCCGGATCGTCTTCGATGCTTTCGGGCGACAACTGACCTGCCGGAATATCATCAGGATTGGGTTTTATGCGCGGTTCGTCAGACAAAAAGCGATCGATGATGGCTCGTTTCTGCACCACCTTGTTTTGTTTCTCATCATCCCGGTGTTGATCTGCGGGATCCCCGTTCTCTTTTTTTGCGCCTTCGGTTTTCGGGGAGTTCAGTTCGGCCAGGATCTTCTCTGCGGCATCAGCCGTCGATTGCATATTCTCTTCCTGGCCTTGCTTTTTGATGTGTTTTTCGTGCTTGTTTCCGGCATCGCCCAATATAAAAGTCCGGTAAGTATGCCGGTCGGGGGCATAGGCCTCGGCTTTGTGGATCTCTTTTGCGGCCGACTCATGGCCTGTGTTTTGCAGTGATTTTGCATACAGCATCCGCAGTGGCTGGGAATAAGGGTATTTTTTTACTGCACGCTGGAAAAAACGGACCGCTTTTTTGTCCAGTTCCTTGTGTTTCCTGATATAGTCAGAAAAAGTACGCCTCATACTGATTGTTTTAATCTTTGGGTTACCAATTCACAACGGCCTGGTTGAAAATATCTTCGGCCAGTTCTTTCACGATGACTTCAATGGCGTCGTTTTCGATCTGAGCCAGGCTCAGGTTGCTGTCATAGTCGTAATAGCGCGAAAACGATCGCTGAAATTCAGCTTCTTCGTCAAATTCATTAAAATATGACACCCTGACGGTTATTGTCAGGCGGTTCATGGCGGCACGGTCGTCGCCGGTAATGGCAATGGGCTCGGTACGGTAGTCTGTAATGCTGCCTTCAAAATGCAAATGACCAATTCCTTCGATCATGCGCAGGTTGGTTTGCCGGGTAAATATGTTTTGAAGCTCTTCGGTGAACACCTGGCTCAGGGTGGGCTGCACCAGGGGTGCATCGTTCGGGAAATAATCCACCGAAATGGTCTGTGCCTGCGGCGGTATGCTGGCCCCGGTAAAGGAGTAGACACCGCACCCCGCAAGCAACAGGCCGGCCAGCAAAGCCAGTGTCCAGCGGATATTTCGTATAAAGAGTGTTTGCATTTTTGTCAGATTTGGTATTCTTTGATCTTTCGGTACAATGTGCGCTCTGAAATACCCAGTTCTTTGGCCGCTTTTTTGCGCCGCCCCCCATGCTTTTGCAAGGCCTTTTCAATGAGGTCTTTTTCCTTTTCATGGATGGAAAGGCTTTCTTCAACATATTCATGCGGCGCCTCTTCATAACTTTCCACCAGGTCGTCGTGATCGCTTTCGCGGCTTATGTGTACCGGGTCTTCATGATATACCTGCGGGACCTCCCTGTCTTTCGACAACTTTTCGATCAGGTGGGCGTGTTCTTCCTGAAAGCTCCTGGAAACCTGTCCGTCTTCAAGCATCTGCATGATGATCTTTTTCATGTCGGTAATGTCGCGCTTCATTTCAAACAGCAGCTTATAAAGGATCTCCCGTTCGTTTAGCCCGCTGACGTCGTCCTGACGGTTATTGAACAGCACCGGCAGAGGGTTGTAAGGCTCGCGCGGCAAATATTTGTTGATTGCCTCTCCCGCGATATGCCGGTCTTTTTCGATCACAGACAGTTGCTCTGCCAGGTTCTTAAGCTGACGCACATTGCCCGGCCACCGGTGATTTATCAAAAGCTGTTCCGCATCGTGTGTGAGCTGCAGGGGGGGGATCCGGTATTTTTCGGCAAAATCGGCCGAAAATTTCTTAAAGAGCATGATGATGTCTTCTTTGCGTTCGCGCAAGGGGGGCACTTTAATGGGAACGGTGTTCAGACGGTAATAGAGGTCTTCACGAAACTTGCCGGTGCCGACCGCTTGCTGCAAATCCATATTGGTGGCGGCCACCACCCTGACATCTGTTTTCAGCACCTTCGAGGCCCCCACTTTGATGAATTCGCCGGATTCCAGGATGCGCAAAAGCCTTACCTGGGTCAGCAACGGCAACTCTGCCACTTCGTCGAGGAAAATGGTGCCCCCGTTTACCACTTCGAAATATCCTTTCCGGGCCTCGTGGGCGCCGGTAAACGACCCCTTCTCATGCCCGAACAGTTCCGAATCGATGGTGCCTTCGGGGATGGCCCCGCAGTTGACGGCAATGTAGGGGCCGTGTTTGCGGGCACTCAGGTGGTGGATGATCTTCGGGAAAGCTTCTTTTCCTGTTCCGCTTTCTCCGGTAATCAATACGGTAATGTCGGTAGGGGCCACCTGCCTGGCCACGTCAATCGCCTGGTCGAGCCTGGGTGAGTAGCCTATGATGCCGAAACGTTGTTTGATGGATTGTATGTCCATGTCATTTCGTCAGTTTATTTATGCAAAGTTAATGCTTTCTTTCCAGTTGCGCCAAAATGCCATACCAACTCACCAACATTTACTACCTTTGCAACCTGAATCAACGCGACCCGGCGCCCTGCAAATCAGTAAAGGGCATCAGTCATCCAATGAACACATAAGCCATATCACAATGAGCATTCAACACAACAAAAAATACAAACGCCATACCGTTACCGCAGCCCTGCCTTACGCAAACGGACCCATTCATGTCGGGCACCTGGCAGGGGTATATGTGCCTGCCGACATTTATGTCCGTTACCTGCGCCTGAAAGGCGAAGATGTGATCTACATATGCGGCAGCGACGAACATGGCGTACCCATTACCATCAAGGCGCGGCAGGAAGGGGTTTCCCCGCAGCAGATCGTCGACAAGTACCACGAGTTGATCAAGGTGTCCTTCATGGAGTTCGGAATCAGCTTTGACGTGTACAGCCGGACCTCTGATCCGGTGCATCACGAAACAGCAGCCGGCGTATTCAGGACCATGTATGAGAAAGGGGCATTTGTAGAGAAGGATTCAGAACAATATTATGACGAGGAAAACCGGCAGTTTCTGGCTGACCGCTACATCACCGGCATTTGCCCGCATTGCAGCTATGAAAAGGCATACGGCGACCAGTGCGAAAATTGCGGCACCTCCTTGAGTCCGACCGACCTGATCAACCCGCGGTCGATGCTCAGCGGCAACAAGCCGGTGCTTAAAAAAACACGCCACTGGTACCTGCCCCTGGATGAGCATGAACCCATGTTGCGCAAATGGATCCTGGAATCACACAAACACGACTGGAAACCCAATGTGTACGGGCAGTGCAAGTCGTGGATAGACCAGGGCTTGCAGCCGCGTGCGGTTACCCGCGACCTCGACTGGGGAGTGAAACTGCCCCTGGAGAATACGGAGGGCAAGGTGCTGTATGTGTGGTTTGATGCCCCCATCGGGTATATTTCTGCCACACGGGAGTGGGGAGAAACCCACGGAAAGGATTGGGAGAAATACTGGAAAGATCCCGAAAGCAAGCTGGTGCATTTTATCGGGAAAGACAACATTGTGTTTCACTGCATCATTTTCCCCGTGATGTTGCATGCCGAAGGATCTTACATTCTGCCGGAGAATGTGCCCGCCAACGAATTCCTGAACCTGGAGGGGGATAAAATATCCACCTCGCGCAACTGGGCCGTCTGGTTGCATGAATACCTGCAGGATTTCCCCGGCAAGCAGGATGTGCTGCGCTATGTATTGTGCGCCGCCGCCCCCGAAACCAAAGACAACTATTTTACCTTGAAGGATTTTCAGGCACGCAATAACAATGAGCTGCTGGCCATTTTCGGGAATTTTGTAAACCGCACCCTGGTGCTGACGCACAAATATTTTGACGGATGTGTGCCCAAAGCCGGCCAGCTGATGGATGCAGACCGCGAAGCCCTCGAAAGCCTGGCAGGGTTCCCGGGTATCATCGGGAAAAACATCGAACAGTACCGCTTCCGGGAGGCACTGGCCCAGATGATGAACCTGGCCCGCCTTGGCAACCGGTACCTGACCGAGGCCGAACCATGGAAGGTATTCAAGGAGAATCCTGCACGCGTGCAAACCGTTTTGAACACCTGCCTGCAATTATGTGCCGGCATGGCCTTGCTGGCTGAGCCATTCCTTCCCTTTACCGCAAAAAAGCTTCAGGCGATGCTGAACCTGGAGGCCCGCGCGTGGGATCAGGCCGGGAAACAGGAACTTCTTGGCCCGGGCCACCGCGTCAACAAGGCGGAACTCTTGTTTGAAAAGATTGAGGATGTGCAGATCCGGGCACAGGTGGATAAATTGCTTGAGACACGGAAAAACAACAACCAGGGGCAGAGCGCCCCGCCCGTTAAGCCCCCGGTCAGTTTTGATGCGTTTTCTGCAATGGATATCCGTGTGGCCACCATCCTGGAAGCGGAAAAAGTGCCCAAAACAAAAAAACTGATGAAAATCAGGGTGGATTCGGGACTTGACCGGCGCACTGTGGTGTCGGGCATTGCCGAATATTTTGAACCGGAAGCCCTGGTCGGCAAAAAAGTGTTGTTGCTGGCCAACCTGGAACCCCGCAAAATTAAGGGCATTGAATCGCACGGCATGTTGTTGATGGCCGAAAACAATGAGGGTGCCCTGACATTCGTGATTCCCGAAGAAAGATTTGAAAACGGAAGCCCCATTTCTTAGCCTTAATCTAAAAACCTGGCTCCTTAGTCCTTTTTTTGCCCTTTTAATTTGTAAATAATCCATCATGTGATTATCTTTGTGGGGATTTATAAGGACCCGTAGTTCAACGGATAGAATAGAAGTTTCCTAAACTTTAGATACAGGTTCGATTCCTGTCGGGGCTACAAATTTTATTTTTAACGACCTGCTTCGTCTGTTATGGTCACAGGGTCAAACGGCCCACTACCGGAGGCAGGCTTAAAACGAGTCGTCATGAACAGAAAAGAAGACAGACCCAGCAAGATCTCCTACGAGCGCCACCTGAACCAGATGGGTATTCCGGAGGAGAAAAAGAAGTCCCAGGGGGGCAGGATTCCTGATTACGTAAAATACGGGACCTGGTTGCGTGTAAACGACCCCGATTTCTTTGAGAGTACTTACAGGGAGTGGAAGGCCAAAGTCCGTGCCACGGAAGCGTCCAACCAGTAAAACCTAAAACAGCAGGAGTGAACCCATTAAAGCGCCTGGCAGGGCAAACGGCGATTTATGGATTGAGCAACATCGTAGGCCGGGTGATCAACTTCCTGCTCGTGCCGCTCTATACCCGTGTTTTTTATCCCGGCGAATATGGGGTGGTCACGGAGATGTACGTGTATGTGGCATTTCTGTTGATCGTGCTGACCTATGGGATGGAAACGGCACTCTTCCGTTTTTCCGAAGAACAACCCGAAAGAAAAGACCACATTTTCAGCACCACGTTGTTGTCGGTGCTGATCACTTCTTCCGTGTTTATATTCCTTGTGGTGGTGTTTCGCAGGCCCATTGCTGACATTATGCGATATCCCGACAATGTGGAATATATTCTGCTGCTGGGATCGATCGTGGGTCTGGATGCCCTGGCAGCCATCCCATATGCGCGACTTCGCGCCGAAAACAGACCCTGGCGTTTTGCCATTACACGGCTTACGGGCATTGCCGTTAACATCGTCCTGGTCCTTTTCTTCCTTCTGCTTTGCCCCTGGTTGTCAGAACATGGTCCCCGCTGGCTGATGCCGGCGATAGACATGATTTATGATCCCGGCATAGGGGTGGGTTATGTGTTTATTGCCAACCTGGTGGCAACACTGGTTACTTTGCTGATGCTGACGCCCGTGATGCTGGCGGCAACATGGGTGTTTGATCCTTTGATCTGGCGTCGGATGCTGATCTATGCCCTGCCCTTGCTTGTGGCTGGCATGGCAGGTTGGGTCAATGAGGCCCTCGACAAGTTGCTGCTTAAATACATTCTGCCCGAAGACATCGCCATGTCGCAGGTGGGGATATACGGGGCGGTATATAAGCTGTCGATCATGATGACCATTTTTATACAGGCCTTCCGTTTTGCCGCCGAACCCTTCTTTTTTGCGCAGGCCTCGCAGGAAAATGCACGCGTTTTGTTCGCCCGGGTGATGAATTACTTTGTGCTGGCCTGCCTGTGCATATTTCTTGGGATCATGTTGTTTATGGATGTGGTAAAACATTTCATCGGCCCGCATTTCCACGAAGGGCTGGCGGTGGTGCCCATCTTGCTGCTGGCAAACATGTTCCTGGGCATTTACTGGAATTTATCCATCTGGTATAAGCTGACCTCAAAAACCACCTACGGGGCCTGGTTTGCCGTGGTTGGTGCGGCCATCACCATCATCCTGAACATCTGGTGGATCCCCCGGTTCGGGTACCACGGGTCTGCCTGGGCCACCCTGGTGTGCTATTTTTCCCTGGCAGCGCTGTCTTACCTGTTTGGCCAAAGACATTATAAAATTCCCTATGATATTGGCCGGATTTTCCTCCTGATCATGGCCGCCCTGGGTGTTTATTTTATCAGTTATATTACTGCCGGTTTGCCTGCACTGTGGATGTATCCTGCACACCTTGCCCTCCTGCTTTTGTTTGCCCTGTTGGTGGCGCGTATTTACCCCTCCTTAAGGTCTATAAATAAGACACTTACATAGCCTTCTGCTTCGGGCCGCTTTCCTTTTTGCCCGAAAATGCTTATCTTTGCTATAAAAATAAGCGTATTGCATTATGTCTTTAACAATCAACAGTCATACCCACAAAAAGAAAAAAACTTCGTCAAAAGCAGCACAAATCCTGCAGAAATTGCTGAAGGAAAATCCCCAATTGCAACAGCTTGCAGATAAATCAACAGATGTTTCGGCGTTCGCAGGGGGTGTTCGTGAAATGGCCATGGAATATATGAAGGCCCATCCTGATGCATACCGGTTTTACCGCTTTAAGACGCAGGGTCATGAGGCTTTGGCTGCACTTGGATGGCAGGATTTTTCGGCGATCAGGATGCTCGATTACCTCGACCACGAGGGATCCTCTTACGCAGATCTGAACCTCAGGGGAAAAAAAGTAAAAAGCGAAGCATTTGGCATCATCTGGCAGGAAGTCCGGGGCCAGGAAACAGGGGCTACGGAAGAATTTTTCCTGGATATGCTACACCTTTTCAGGCAGTTCAGGGGCCGGGCAACACGGCAGGCCCCATCGCGCCGGCAGGTATTGGAATGGATGGATGCCCATCCTTCAGGTCTTGACCCACGGATCGTACAGATCCGCCGGAAAAACAAGGAGCGCATTATCAGGGTGATCATCGACAAACTTGATCAAGGCATTTTCCGGAGCCGGCGTTTTGTTTTTCCCGAAGGGGCCACCATGGAGGAAAAACTTCGCCTGATGATTGAATGGTGGGACAACCACCTGTTTCACCTGAAGTTCGCGGTGCGGGACCCGGATACCCTGAACGAAATGCTTGGGTTTTCGCTGAATGATCAAACCATGGACTTGCTGCACAGGGCGCGTGAAAGGGGCATCCCGTTTTTTGTCAACCCCTATTATTTGTCGCTGCTTAATGTGGATGTTCCGGATTTTGCCCGGGGGGCTGATCTGGCCATCAGGTATTACGTGATCTACTCCAAGGAACTGGTGGATGAATTCGGTCATATCGTGGCCTGGGAGAAAGAAGACATCGTGGAACCGGGCAAACCCAATGCCGCCGGCTGGCTGTTACCCAACAGCCATAACATTCACCGCCGGTACCCCGAAGTGGCCATCATGATCCCCGACACCATGGGGCGGGCCTGCGCCGGGTTGTGCGCATCCTGCCAGCGCATGTACGATTTTCAGCGCGGAAACCTGAATTTCAACCTCGAAAAGCTTAAACCCAAAGAGTCGTGGAACGACAAACTGGCCATGATCATGAAATACTGGGAAGACGACTCCCAGCTCCGCGACATCCTGATCACCGGGGGGGATGCCCTGATGAGCTCCGACAAGTCCATGGATAAAATTCTGAATGCCGTGTATGAAATGGCTGTCCGGAAAAAGAAAAAGAACGAAACCCTTCCGGATGGTGAAAAACACGCAGAGATTCAACGCATCAGGCTTGGTACACGCTTGCCGGTTTACCTCCCGCAGCGCATTACCGAAGAGCTGACAAGGATCCTGGCTGCGTTCAGGGAGAAAGCTTCAAAGGTGGGTGTCAGGCAGTTCGTGATCCAGACCCACTTTCAATCGCCCATGGAGGTGACCCCGGAAGCCAGGCAGGGGCTTATGCGGCTGACCGCTGCCGGGTGGACTGTTACCAACCAGCTTGTGTTTACCGCACCGGCCAGCCGGCGGGGGCATACCAGCAAACTCCGCCAGGTGCTCAACGACGTCGGGGTGTTGCCTTACTATACCTTTTCGGTAAAAGGGTACAAAGAGAATGCATTCAAGTTTGCCACCAATGCCAGGGCAGCCCAGGAACAGATGGAAGAAAAACGGGTTGGAGAAATACCCGTGGAATACCGAAAACGGATCCGGTCATTTCCACTGGATGCGGAGAATATGGTGGAACACATTGACACCTTGCGGCAGGAAGCCGATATCCCGTTCCTGGCTACCGACAGGAATGTGTTGAACCTTCCGGGCGTGGGCAAAAGCATGACCTACAGGGTCATTGGCATTACACACGACGGGCGCCGCATCCTGGAGTTTGACCATGACCACACACGTGTCCACAGCCCTGTGATTGATAAGCTTGGCAAGTTTGTGATCATTGAGTCAAAATCCATTGCACAATACCTGGCCCAGTTGGAAGAAATGGGTGAAGACCCTGCTGACTATGAAAGCATTTGGGGTTACTCCATTGGGGAAACCGAGCCACGCATGTCGATATACGAATATCCGGATTTTGACTTTGCGCTTACCGAAAAGATCACCAACTACGGGGGTTGATCACCGCTGATTACGGTGGTTGATCATTATTGATTA
>PWON01000110.1 GCA_003557385.1 Bacteroidales bacterium
CAGCCCGTTATGGCCACCCGGGCCACCTTTCGCGCGCATGCGCAACAATCCTGCAGGCAGGGCCACGTCATCGGCAACCACCAGCAAATGTTCAATGGGGACTTTTTCCTTATTTAACCAATAAAGCACCGGGCGGCCGCTCCGGTTCATGTATGTGGATGGTTTCAACAGACAGAATGTCCGCCCTTTCAAACGAAAGGAAGCCATGTCGCCATACCGGGCCGGTTCAAAAGCAGCCTTATGCCGGGCCGCCAATTGATCAGCCACCATAAATCCAATGTTGTGGCGTGTGTCTGCGTATTCAGGCCCGATATTTCCCAGTCCGGAAATCAGGTATTTCATTCTTTGGGTTTGTCTCCACCTTCGGCAGCGGCTTCATCTTTGCCTTCGCCTTCAGCAGCTCCCTCTTCGCCTTCGGCAGCTTCTTCCTCACCTTCAACAGCCTCCCCTTCTTCCTCTTCAAGATCGACCGGAGCCATCATTGCGGCCCTGGCAGACTTAACCAGCACCACCACTGCGTTTTCGGGATCCATGAAACGCACATCTTCCATCGACAATGCCCCGACAACCACAGAGTCGCCAATTTCAAGGGAAGAAATGTCAATGTCAATTTCAGCAGGCAACTTATCCGGCAAAGCCAATACATCCAGACGCCGGCGCTTGACCAACATCTTGCCCCCGGCAATCACACCCGGACTGTCACCAACCACCTTAATTGGGATGGCCATTTTCACCGGTTTGTCGGGTAAGACCTCCAGGAAATCGGCATGCAGGATGCTTTCGGTAACAGGATGAAACTGGATATCCTGCAATACGGCCTCCATTTTCTTGCCATCAATGTCGAGTTTCACAATACAGGCATCTGATGTGTACACTATGTCCTTAAAGCTTTTCTCGGAAGTGAAAAACTGGATTTGTTCTTTTCCGCCATAAACCACGCAAGGCACAAAACCCTCCCTGCGCAATCTTTTCGCATCTTTTTTCCCTACGTTCTCGCGCGGAGAACCGCTCACAGATACTTTTTTCATGAATAAATAAGATATAGAATGATGAATAAAAAGGGCTTACTTGTTTTAAGCCCACCAAAACAGCTTGCAAAGATAATACTTTGCACTGAATAAGAAAGGTTTAACCGGAGAAAATTTACAAAATGGTAGAAAACTCGTAGTGCGAGCTGATGGACTCATGGTTGTGCACACGCTGGATCACATCCGCAAAAAGGCTTGAGGCCGTGAGAACCGTCACTTTTGGACATATTTTCTTCATCGGGATGGTATCTGACACGATCACCTCTTCAAACGCACTGTTGGCAATACGGTCATAAGACTTGCCACTGAATACGGGATGGGTGCAGACAGCCCGAACACTGTTGGCTCCCTTGTCCATCATCATGGATCCGGCCTTGTTAATGGATCCGGCGGTATCGATGATATCATCCACCAGCACCACATCTTTTCCTTTCACATCACCAATCAGGGTCATCCGCTCCACCTCGTTGGCCTTTTCGCGCTGTTTGTAACAGATCACCAGCTCACTGTTGAGAAACTTGGCATAGGCCCCGGCCCGCCGTGTACCACCGGTATCGGGCGATCCCATGACCAGGTTGGGAAGATTGAGTTGTTTCAGATAAGGAACAAATATGGCGGAAGCATACATGTGGTCTACAGGCACGTCAAAAAAGCCCTGGATCTGATCGGCATGCAGGTCCATGGTAATAATCCGGTTGACGCCTGCTGCCATCAACAGATTGGCAATCAGCTTGGCGCCTATGGAAACCCTTGGTTTATCCTTGCGGTCCTGGCGGGCATAACCAAAGTAAGGGATCACAGCCACTACCTGCCTGGCAGATGCACGGCGGGCGGCATCGATCATCAGCAGCAACTCCATCAGGTTGTCTGCAGGGGGAATGGTGCTTTGAATGATAAATACATCGTTGCCCCGCAATGTTTCTTCGTAGGAAGGCTGAAGTTCACCGTCGGCAAAACGTTGGATCAACTCTTTACCCAAAGGTTTCCCATAACTTTCTGCTATCTTTTCAGAGAGAGTCCGGGAAGCGGAACCGGAAAAAATTTTAACAACGGAAGCCATGAACGGATGGTTTAAAAGATCAAAGAACCGGTTTTTGTTAAAACAAAAATAGGAATAAAATCACAAAGCCCTTGGGGATACACAATCTATTTTGAAAAATTTTTGTGAAAACTACGGAAATGGTTATTTTTGCACACCCAACGGCGGCTTCAATCGCCCTCTGAACCAAAGCCCGGGTGGCGGAATTGGTAGACGCGTTGGTCTCAAACACCAATGATAGCAATATCGTGCCGGTTCGATCCCGGCCCCGGGTACAGATAACCCCTTGCAACACACTCGTGGCAAGGGGTTTTGTTTTTTTGCCGGCCAAATCAGTTCAATGCGTCTTTCAGCAGCATAATGCGCTGATACGATTCTTCGATCCTTTCCCTGGTCAGCAAACCATCCTCCACCAGACCCAGGATCATATCCATTGCGGTAACGGCGATCATTTCATCGTACACCAGGTTGTTGGCAAAGATCAGGATATCAACGCCGGCATAAATAGTGCGGTGTATGGCTTCTTCCAGTCCATAGTGGTTGGTGATGGCCCCCATGTTCATGTCGTCAGTGATGATGACCCCTTCGAAACCAAGTTCATTGCGAAGCATCCCGGTCATCACGTTTTTCGACAGTGTGGCCGGGTAATTCGCATCCCAGTTGGCATTAAAAATGTGTGCGGTCATGATCACATCGACCCTGTCCTGTTCAATGAGCCGCCGGTAAGGGATGAGTTCCGAAGCTTGCCAGGTGTCGGTAACATCGGTAAAGCCCAGATGCGAATCTTCCGTTGCGCTTCCGTGCCCGGGAAAGTGCTTCAGCGTGGTGATCAAGCCGCGCTGTCTGTGTTCATCAATGACAAGACCGGCATGGTGCACAACCAGTTCTTCGTCCTCCGAAAAACTTCGCCCAATGGCACCGATGGCAGGGCTCTCGGGATTGATATTCACATCGACCACCGGCGCAAGGTTTTGGTTGAAGCCGTGATCCAACAGGGTTTGTGCAATCCGGCCCCCGTAAAAACGCGTTGAGTCATCATTGTTGAGGGTGCCGAGATATTCCTGCGTAACAGTGGGGGGAAATCCGTATTCTTCTTTCAGGCGTGCCACCCTTCCCCCCTCCTGGTCCACACTGATCAGCAGGGGAATGTCTCCGGCCAGGGCAGCCAGTTGATTGTTCAGGGCAAGCACCTGTTCAGGTGATTCAATATTCCTGGGCACAAATCCCAGGGCCACGTCCAGGTCAAACAACACCACACCGCCAATCCGGCCATCCCGGATGTCTTTGGCCACCTGGTCGTCTTCTGTGATTTCAAAGCCGCGGAAACCGGTCATGAGCATCTGGCCGATCATTTTTTCAAGTTCAGGGTCATCAGGCCGGATGTCATCAGCAGGGGAGCAGGCATTCAACACAAAAATGAGGGCAAAAAAACGAGAAATCAATCGCAGGGTCAGCTTCATGTCAACATTTTTTTATCCCCGCAAAGATATCAGGAATTATTTTTGTTTTGCCGCATGAACGGCTATTCGTATTTCAATGCATTGACCGGATTTGTCATGGCTGCCCGGATGGCCTGGAAGGAGATGGTGGCCAGTGCAATGATCAATGCCATGAGGGCTGCCGCCACGAACATCCACCATTGCATGCTGATGCGATAGGCAAAATTGTCGAGCCAACGGTTCATGGCCAGCCAGGCAATGGGCCAGGCAATCAGATTGGCCAGCAGCACCCAGCGCATAAAATCACTGGTGAGCAACATCACAATGCCTGAAACCGACGAACCCAGCACCTTGCGGATCCCCACCTCTTTATTCCGTTGCTGGGTTGAAAACAAAGCGAGGCCGGATAAGCCCAGGCATGCCACAAAAATGGCAAAGGCAGAAAAGAACAGGAATAACCTGAACAGCCGTTGCTCCGATTCGTACAAGCGACCCAGTGCCGAGTCAAGATGGTTGTAGTGAAATGGGAAGTCGGGGGCAAAAGAAGTCCAAACGGCTTCTACCTGGTCCATGGTGGCCGCAACATTGTGCCCGCTCAGCCTGATGTTGGCAAGGCTGGCCCAGGAAGGCAGGTAGGCAATCACCAGTGCATCTGTATGATGGTGCACAGAGCGATAAGAGAAGTCTTTTACCACACCGATCACCTGTCCGTCGGCAAACTGAACCCCCACCGGGTTTTCCAGGCCAAATTGGCGCACCGCCGTCTCATTCAGAATATAGGTGTTGTTCTCATCCGTTTGGCGCAACGGGTCAAACGAGCGCCCCTCAATGATCTCCAGGCCGAATACATCCATAAATTCCGGGTCCACCGCCATGGCATTCATGCGTCGCTCCTCCCCATCCACATTCCGCCCCCAGCCCATTTGCACATAGCCCATCAAGCCGTTTGAACGTCCAACATATTCCACCCCGGGAATTTGTTTTATTTCCGTTCTGAACGCCTCAAAATTCTGTCTGATCGGGGCGCTTTGGGTAAAATACACAATATGGTCGGGTTCATAGCCCAGGTCCTTGTTGTAGGCATATTGCATTTGGTTGTAAATGACCAGGGTTGACAAAATGATCCCTATTGAAATGGTAAACTGAAACACGATAAGTATTTTACGCAGCAACCCGCCACGCTTGCCTTTGGTGATTTCCCCCTTCAGCACCCGTACAGGATCAAAACGGGTGAGATAGAATGCCGGGTACATCCCTGAAACCAGGCCGGTAAATACGGCAAATCCCAGCAAAGCAAGGACTGCCCCGGGGTTGTCCCAGAGGCTGAACTGCAAATCCGACAAGGTGAGCCTGTTGAATTCGGGTACCATGATCTCAAAGAGGACTAGGGCCACAAGCAGGGCAGCAAATCCAACCAGGATGGCCTCTGTCAGGTATTGACGGATGAGCATGACCCGGCTGCTGCCCATCACTTTTTTCAGGCCCACCTCACGGGCACGCCGGAAAGCCATTGCCGTACTCAGGTTGATAAAGTTGATCACGGCAATAATTAGGATAAACACACCAATGGCAATGTAGATCATGATGAAGGCGAGGTTGCCTTTGTCTGCATGGTCGTATTCAATGTGGCGGTTAAAATAGATGTCGGACAGGGGCCGCAGGGAGAACCCGATCCTGACTTCTTCCGGAAACCCAAAGGTCTCTCGTGCCATCTGGTCCATCCCCTCGCTGACCTTTTGGTTCACCAGGGCGATGTCATGCTCGCGGGCCAGCAACACATAGGTATAATAGTTCCAGTTGTTCCAGTCCCTGAGAATATCAGGATCGTTGCGCATGGGCTCCATGGCATGGAAAGGGGCTATGGCCGAAAACTTCAAGGTGCTTTCAAGCGGGGGATCCTCCATCACGCCTGTAACCGTAAAATGCAGATGATTGGAAATCAAAATGGTCTGTCCTACAGGATGCGCATCACCAAAAAATTTCTGTGCCTCGGAGCGCGACAACACAATGCTTAACGGGTCGGTAAGCACTTTGGACGGGTCGCCGTGGATGAGATCAAAACTGAAGATGTTGAAAAAACTGCTGTCGGCATACATGAGGTTGTCGATGCGCAGTTGTTCCCCTTCTGCCTCGGCCAGTACATACCGGTAATTAATATTGAGCCTGCATATTTCGAGCGCTTCAGGCAATACGGTATGCAGGAACTCCGATGCCAGGCTGGGTGTTACGGCGTGCGTGGTTTCAAGGCGGTATATGTCGTTGTAGTGCACATGGAACTTATCGGTTTTAAACTCTTTAAGCACATATACAGCAATGACCATAACAAGGGCCATGCTAAGTCCAAGGCCCAAAACGTTCAACAGGGTATATCCTTTTTGACTCAGCAGGCTCCTGAAGGAAAGTTTGAGGGTATGCTTCCACATGGTTCAGGTTGTTTATAATATCATTACTATTTGCAGCTATTCATATTGAAGGGTTTCGGCCGGATTGCGCCGCATGCTTCGCCAGGCATGATAGCCAACAGTCATCAATGACACGCCAAATGAGAGGGTGGCGGCAGCAACAAAAGGGAACATGCTTATTTGGATGCGATAGGCAAACTGGCTTAGCCAGCTGTCAGCAAAATACCAGCCAACTGCTGAAGCAACTACAATGGCCAGCATCATCAGCCAAACATACTCTTTGTATAGCAAGGCCAGTATGTCATGCTGCGAAGCACCATGTACTTTACGAATGCCTATCTCCTTTGTTTTCTGTTCAGCCGAAAAACCGGACAGCCCGAAAAGTCCCATCAATGACAAAAAAATACACAACAAGGCAAACAAGGCAAAGAGGCTGCCCAGGTTTGTATAAGCCAATTGAGCCAGGCCTTGTCTTTCATCCATGAATTGATAACGCAAGGGCAGGACCCCTGCAAATTCATGCCATATTTGTTCCACCGAACGCAAGGTGCCGGATACATCCCCGGGCGACAATCCGAGGTTTGCATACGATCCGTCAGCTGCCGGGAATATGATCAGCGGATTAATCTGCTGTTCAAACGAGCCCATGTGAAAGTCCCTGACCACCCCGATGACACGCCGGGCGTTTTCACCCTGGCTGCCAAAATGCTGTATTTGTTTTCCCACCGCATCATCCCATCCAAACAAGCGTACCGCGGCCTCATTGATTACAAAAGCCTGTTCCATGTCAGTTGGCTGGTTTGGGTCAAAAAAGCGCCCTTCGACCATTTCCAGTTGATAGACTTCGGCAAAATACGGGTCCACATGGTATACAGAAGTCATTCTTTCTACAAAACCATCTTCCGTTTCCACATTAAACCCCCACTGCTGCAAGGCTGATCCGGGACCCGGGAGGTTCACAGACAAACTGGCCCTGTCGACCATGGCCAGTTGCTCCAATTCGCGTTTGAGCCCCTCTCTCCGGTCTGCATCCAGGTCCGCAATATTCAGGATCAGGATTTGTTCTGTTGTATAACCCAGATCCTTGTCGCGCATATACATCAGTTGCTGCAGCACCGCTAAGGTTGCGATGATCATAAATACCGAAATGGCAAATTGCACACCCACCAGTATTTTTCGCACAAACAGGTTCCGGTCAGACAAAATGACCTGTTGCTTCAATACCTCAATGGGGCGAAAGCCGGACAGGTAGAAAGCCGGATAGCTTCCTGACAACAGGCCGACAAACAACATCATGGCCAACACCCAGAGGCCAAATTGCGGTTCTGCGATCATGCTGAACGACAAATTTTTCATCAGCAGGTCATTGAAATAGGGCAGGGAAATTTCCACCCAAAGCAGCGCCAGGATCAATGCCAGGAAACTGATCAACAACGATTCTGTCAGGAACTGCCGCACCAGGCTGCCTTTATCGGCACCCATAACCTTTCTTACGCCTACCTCTCTTGACCGCCTTGATGAACGGGCAATAGCCATATTCATATAGTTGATGGCAGCAATGGTTGTGAGGAACATGGCAATGGTGATGAACACATACACATATTTACGGTCGCCTTTGGCAGGAATCGGTTCAGGATTAAAAGGCTCATACATTTCGTCTTTTAGAAAATACAATTCCCTCATAGGCCGCATATGCAGGCGGAACGTGCCTTCAAGCCCGTGTGTTGCCAATTCACCGAGCACATGTTCTTCCACAAAGGCTTCAAGTTTGGCAGTAAATTCGGGGGTAGTCAGGTCCTGGTTTGCACGGATGTATGTAAAAAAATTGTTCTGAAAGTAACTGTTTGTTGCCATCCCTTGCCCCAAGAAATTGCCGAGAGAGTTCCAGTACAACAGCATACGGAACTTCAGGTGGGAATTGTCCGGCAGGTCCTCGATCACCGCTCCCACTTCGATATTGTGCTGCCGGTTTAACCGGAAGTTTTTGCCGACCGGGTCGCCCGGGCCAAATATCCTCTCAGCCGTGCTGCGGGTAAGCACAGCCACATCATTGTGCCGCAGGGCAGCATTCGGATCCCCGAATAACACCGGGTGGGTGAACAAATCAAAAAAATTGGAGTCCACCAACAGAACTCCTTTTTCATACAGGCCCTTATCACCATATTCAACCAGCAGATCAGTATTCACTAAATCCATGGCGAACATTCTTGTAAAATCAATAATCTCGGGAAACCTTTCTGTCAAATCAGGTCCGGCGGGATATGAACTGACGCCTGCTTTTAAAGGAGGGCCACCAATTCCGATTTCGATGCCAACCCGGTATAATTCATCATAGTGCTCATGGTATTTATCGGTCGACAGTTCATGCCGTACGTACAACATGATGATGATGGCAGCGGCAAGTCCTACGGAGAGACCAAATATATTGATGGCCGAATACAATCCGTTTTTTCTTAAACTTCTCAGGGCAATAACAAGGAAATTCTTAAGCATATTGTTGATGTTTTTTCAGATTGTCCGGACACCAATCCGTCAAATTGATGATTATCAAATAACATGCAAAAAAACATATTCATTTAATTAACAAAAACATAAGGCCGGTTCAAGATCATGGGATCCCACACTGGATGCACATTAACGCACACTTGTGTCCGTTATCGCACAGCGTTCATGTCACGGTTTGGAGTAAACCCTTATTTTATTTAACTTAGCTGCATTCATGAACAAAAATGACGATTGCCATGACACACACCTTGCCAAAATTGCCTTATTCACCGGAAGCCCTGGAGCCCCACATTTCCAAAAAAACCATTGAATACCATTACGGGAAACATCACATGACCTATGTAAAAAAACTCAACGACCTCATTGCCGGCACACCATTCGAGGAAGCCTCCCTGGAGGAAATCATCATGAAAAGCGAAGGGAGTGTTTTCAATAATGGCGCACAGGTATGGAACCACACGTTTTACTGGGAGAGTTTCTCACCCAATGGGGGCGGGACACCTGAAGGTGCATTGCTGGAGGCCATTGAATCCGGATTC
>PWON01000099.1 GCA_003557385.1 Bacteroidales bacterium
CCCCGCCAAAACACGCAAGGTCCTGGTGGTGGAAGATGACCAGGCATCCTATGACCTGATCCGTTACATGCTTGACAAACACACCAAACTGCTTCATGCCCCGACGGGTGAAAAAGCCATCGGCATATTCAAAAAACATCCGGACATTGATTTGATCCTGATGGACATCAAGATGCCGGGCATTGACGGTCTGGAGACCACCCGGCAGATCCGGGAATTCAACAAAGAGATCCCCATCATTGCGCAAACGGCGCATGCCCTGACTGGGGACCGTGAAAAGGCCCTGGAGGCCGGCTGTGATGATTACATTGCCAAGCCCATTAAACAGGTCACCCTGTTACAGTGTATTGAACGCAATATTTGATGTAATGAGAAAAACTGTCTTTATCCTTCTATTGTTTTTTGCAACCACCGCAACCGCACAGAAGTCTGAATGGCTTGCAACGGACAAGTACATGCATTTTACCACCGGATACATTATGTCGTCGACCACCTATGCCTTTACATACAAGTTCACGGAATCGAGACAGAAAGCCTTCTGGTACAGTTTCGGGGTGAGCATCGCCGCAGGAATAGGGAAAGAACTATATGACAAACATGTCAAAAAGACGCGTTTTGACCCAAAAGATGCAACCGTTACCGCTTTAGGCGGCCTTGTGGGCAGCATAACGTTCAAAATTGCCATATGACAATATCCAGCCTTAAATTATCCTTGAACTTGATCGTATAAGGTGATCAAAGCATTGATAAATCATGGAAATACACCAGATTTTTAAGAATAACAGGCAATGGGCAGCCAACAAACTAAAACGGGACCCTGAATGCTTTAAAAAGCTTTCTGAAGGACAGCATCCTGCAATTTTATACATTGGGTGCTGCGACAGCCGTGTTTCGGCAGAAGAGCTGATGGGAGTAGCTCCCGGGGAAGTGTTTGTGCACAGGAACATTGCCAATATGGTGCCCAATACCGACCTGAATGTTATGTCGGTGATCAATTATGCTGTGCGGCATTTGCAGGTACAGCATGTTGTGGTGTGTGGTCATTATTACTGCGGGGGTGTAAAAGCTGCCATGCAACAAACCGATATGGGGCTGCTGAATCCCTGGTTGCGAAACATAAGGGATGTGTACCGGTTGCACCAGGATGAATTAAATGCCATCGCATCGGAAGAAAACAGGTACAAACGCCTCGTGGAACTAAACGTGCAGGAGCAGTGCATCAATGTCATCAAAACAGCGGTTATCCAAAAAGCCTACAAAGAACGAAATGTGCGGGTTCATGGTTGGGTGTTTGATGTCCGGACCGGCATGCTGCACGATTTGCAGATCGATTTTGACCGCATTTTGCAACATATTATGCAGATATATCGCATTTCATAGTGAGGGTTGATTTGTTCTACATCAATCCCTTTTCTGGATGGGAGATGTTCCCTGGCTTGGATCCCTTTTAAGACGCTCAGGCAAGAAGTCTTTTGGATAATTGGTCACATATTCATTGCCAAATAAGCGATTATGAATCTGGGTATTTTTGTATACATCCCAGTCAAACTTGCCTTTATGTCTGAAGTAAAGTGTGATCACCGATGAAGACATCACAATAAAGGTGGAATACAATATGGCAAGCCATAGCATCTGGCTTTGTACCGGTTCATTGAAACTCAACAGTATGATGGCAAAAGAAACAGGGCCGTTCTGAATGCCTGTTTCAAGTGATATGGCCCGCTGAAACAAAGGATACATCCCCACGAGTCTTGAAAACCAGTAACCAAAGAAGAAACCGGCCATACCAATCCCGATCGTGGCAATATATACCTGAATGGGTGTTTGGAGGAATAATCCGCCGTGACGAATAAAAGCAGTGAGAATCAGGTAAAGGATCACCATGATGGCCACAAACCCTGCCGTATCCTCAGCAGTCTTGGCCCAGCCGGGTGACTTCTTTCTAAGAATCATGCCCATTGCTACCGGCACCAACACCAGCACAAGGGAGCTGATTATATTGCCTGTCGGGATCACAAAATCTGCTTCTGCACCGGCAGCCCGCATGGTTTCAGATATCTGGCTTGTAAACCTAACGGTATATAAATTCAGCAATAAGGGCATCATAAACAGGGCAACCACTGTTGAAGCAGTCGTCATGGAAATACTGAGCGCTACCGACCCCCTTGAAAAATAGGCAAACATATTGGAGGTAGTGCCTCCGGGGAGGCAACCAATAAGTATCAGGGCAATGGCAAAAGCCGGAGGCAAACCAAGCAAAATGGATAAACCAAGTGCTATCAGGGGCATCAATCCAAACTGCGACAAAAATCCTATAAAAACACCCCTTGGACTGCGTGCAACAGCTTTAAAATCATTCACGGTCAGGCTGGACCCCATTCCAAGCATAATTACAAAAATCATAATGGCAAGCAAGGCCTGGTCCTGGGCATATAAAAGTTGGGATGGAAATTCCATAAGTTTACATGTTTTTATTGGATCCGTTTAAAAACAGATCCTGAATGACATTGTTAAATTCTGCGGCCACAACATGACGCTTGACCTTAAACAGGTTGGTAAGCTCATGACCAACCCTGAAACTCCTGTCGAGCAGTCGAAAATCACGAATGAGTTCATAGTTCTTGAAACCACTGGATATTGAGATCAGTCTGCGAATTTCCTGGCGAATAACCTGAACGGCCTCTTTATTTAGAACCAGATCTTCAAGTGAATCAGGTTGTTTGCCGTTTAGCCTGAATGCCTCCAATACAGGCACAATCAAAACCCCCAGTGACTTCTGATCCTGGCCAACAACCATGCACTGATCGATGTACTGGCTTTGCTGCAGCCTCATTTCAATCGGTTCGGGTTCCACATTCTCGCCGCTAGACAGAACAATGGTGGCTTTGGAGCGTCCAAGTATTTTCAGGCAATCATTGTGTGTCATCATTCCAAGATCGCCGGTTCGGAACCATCCATCCTGAAATGCATCTTTTGTCAGCTCTTCATCCTTGTAATATCCTGCCATTACCTGGGGTCCGCGCACCTGGATTTCTCCACGCATGGACCTTCCTTCATAAGGCAGGTCTTTATTCGGGAATAAAACCTGCCCGGTTTCCACATCCAAAATTCTTACCTGAGTATCCTTGATTGGTGGCCCAACAGAACCTACCACAAGATTCAGCTTGGGGCGTACGGAAATAACCGGTGATGTTTCTGTCAGCCCATAGCCCTCCAGTACCGGGATCCCGACATAATTAAAAAATCTGTCGATGTGAATAGGCAGTGCACCACCCCCGGAGATGGTTGCAGCCAGAGACCCTCCTGCACTGAGGCGGATCCGCTCCAACACGGCAGCATTGAAAAATCCATACCAGGGAAGGACGATGAGCCATCGTACCAGATGAAAGGGAAACAAAAACATCAGTTCCCACCAAGGTTTCTTTCTTATTTCCAAAAATCTTTTATTCAGAAAGGATTCCGAAACCTTGTATTGCCGTGAAAGGAAATAGGCAATATGAAATAGAACCTGCCTTACCGGGTGGGATGACTTTACGCCTTTCCATATTTTCTCATGAATTTTTTCCCAAAGCCTCGGGGCTGAGGCCATAAAGGTAGGTTCCACATTGATCATATCAGTACCAAGGGTCTGAATGCTAGAATAGTAAGTACATCCCCCAAAACTGATGGTATACATCTCAATCACCCTTTCGAACACATGCCAGACAGGCAATACCGAAAGTGTCCTGTCATTGGGGTTGTGTATTCCGGGCAGGTTTCTGGTCTGACTGATCATGTTGGCATGGGTGAGCATGACCCCTTTTGGTCGACCCGTAGTACCGGAAGTATAAATTAAGGTAAAGAGGTCATCAGGTCTGATTCCCTTGATGCGCCCAAATACACGCGTATCCCCTTCGCTTCGTAAGCGGGCACCGGTGTTTAGGATATCCTTCAGTTTTCGAACGCCCTCCTTTACCTGCGCCTTTGGATCAAGGACAATAATCTCCCGAAGTCCCGGAAGCTTTTGTTTCATATGAAGCAACCTGTTCTGCAGAACTTCAGTTTCAACAAAACAAACTTCTATCCCGGCATGGGTTACAATATACTCGAGCTCATTATCTGATACATCCCTTCCCCTGGGGACATCTGCTGCACCACAAAACTGCACGGCATAATCCGATAAAATCCATTCAAAGCGATTGTCACCGAACAATCCCACATGATCTCTGGCCTCAACCCCAAGATCTATCAGGCCGGTGGCCAGATCCAAACCCTGGTTACAGAGTTCGCGAAAAGAAACCGGTTTCCATTGAAGGGCATTTTCACGGGTAGCAAAGGCAGGAAGTGATTCAAAACGGTTTGCAGCTTTTTGATATAAATCGGCCAAATTATCAGCTACAATTCTTTCATTTTTTGTTTTTTGCATAAGAGGCAATTTTTCTCACAATCCGGTTAAAACAAATCGTAGTAACTTTTCCTGACCGGGCAGAACATCATGCCGGATTTTTTTCAGATCGCAAATATACGAACATTTTAAACAAACATTTAACAGAATTGTTTAAAAAATACCTGGAGCTATTTTAAAACATTGCATCTATGAAAAATTATGTGATTATTGGCGCTTCGTCCGGCATTGGCCAACAGCTTGCCAAAACCCTTGCCCGGTCAGGGCACCAGGTATTGTGAGCATCAAGGGAAGGAGAGGGTTCAGGGGAAGTTAATCATTTATAGCGATCCTGCTCGAAATCAGCAACAAGCATTTTGGCTCTTTCCACATCCGGCCTGGAAACTACCACCCTTACGGCACCCATTCCCGGTGTGGTGTAAAATGGCACCAGGGTTCCAACATATTCATTGTTAATGTAAGCTGCAATGCCATCATTCTCCAGGATATTCTTAACCATTTCAGCCTCCCACGACTGACCGATAAAAACCACTACAGGTTCGGTTCCAATGTGTTTATTCATGCTGTCGAAATTCGATTTTCAAGTAAAGGTAATGAATAAATCAGAACGCATTTTATTGCAATATAGAAAGAGATACTGTTTATTATCCCACAGTATTGACAGGCAGGATTTCAAGTTTAGCAGCTTTATGCAGTCATGCCACCGTCAATCGGGTTAACGGTTCCTGTAATAAAGCTGCTTTCATCACTGGCAAGAAATACAGCCAGTGCCGCAATTTCTTCGTTTTTTGCATAACGGCCCAGTGGTATGGCTTTCTCAAAATTCTCCTTTGCTGCTTTTGCTTCTCCGGGGGCAAAACCTTCTTCAAGCGAGCGCATCATCCGGTTGTCAACTGGAGATGGGTTAATGGTATTTACCCTGATTTTGTAAGGTGCTCCTTCAAGGGCTGCTGAACGCATCATCCCATTGTTCGCATATTTGCTTGCCACATAGGGCAACACATTGGCTGTGCCGGTCATTCCGGCCACCGATGAAGTAATGATCACAGAACCACCCTTCTCCTTCATCAAAGGGAATATATGACGCAAACCATAATAAACACCGTTAATATTCACGTCAATTACTTTATGAAATACATCCATAGGATATTCATCCAGCGGTTTCACCTCTCCTTCAAGGCCGGCATTGTTAAAAAACACGTCAACATGCCCGAAAAGTTCTTTGGCCTTTTCGGCATAGGCTTTTACCTGTCTTTCATCCGTAACATCGGCTGGAATGTAATGCAAATCAGATGAACTTATTTCTTCTGAAACTTTCTTCAGGGTATCCTCATCCAGATCGGTGGTCAGGACTTTTGCCCCTTCTTTGATCATCATTTTAGCGGTGGCACTGCCAATTCCACCTGCACCTCCAGTTATCACTACAGTTTTGTTTTCAAGACGTTTCATGGTTTTGATTTTTTAGATTTAGATTACATTTTTAATGGTTAAAAACAACATACCTGCTCAGACAAACTGCATTATCCAGGTGTCCCTTGTGTTCCTATCCCAACTCCTTGACATAAAAGATCTGGTCTGTTCCGCTTCCGTAATAATTTTCAACAGCTTGCTTTCCGTTGTGAAGCGTCAGGGCCTGGCTGCTTTCCCTGTAACTTTCAGATTTGATATTGAACCCAAGCTTTTCGAAAAGCCGCTGCGAACCAATGTTGGTGGTTTCCACAGTAGCCATGACTGCCTGGCAATCAAAAGATTTTCCAGCGTGCTCTACGGTATGCTTTAGCAATCTCGACCCTACCTTTTTGCCCTGCGATCCAGGAGAAACAGCAATCTGCCAGACAAAAAAATGGCCATTGAATTTCTGAGACACGAATCCCAGCATGAATCCCAGCATTTCAGAACGGCCATCCCTGGTTTTCTCGCGGGCGATGAAAAAGGAATCCCCGAAATGGTCGGCCATGATCTTATAAACATGTTCGGCATGTTGCACGATGCCATCAATTTCACCGGCAAGCCGCCAGACGGTTTTGTATTCGTTACTGCCAATGGTATCGATTGTAATCATAGCTTAACCCAGGTTATGTTTTTCTAACAATTCCTCTGTTCCAATATCCTTACGGTGCCAGATATTCTTGCCTTTTATGTTTTCTGTAAGCAATTTTTCGCATAACCGGTATGCTTCTTCCAGGGTATCCCCTTTTGCGGTGATTGCCACACCACGGGGGCTTGGCTTGAACATGTGCCGGTCCACCGCAAAACACGAATAAAACAAATCGCCTCCGGCTTTTTTAATGGCTTCCTCGTCAATTTCCATATACATATCCTCTTTGGGGTGGGGAAAACCTTTTCCAACAACGTATTTACATACAGTGGCCTTGTTCTCAAACCCAATATCCAGCTTGCTTAACCTGTTGTCGATCATTGCCTCGCAAATCTCCACAAAATCGGTTTGCAAGATGGGAACGATGTTCAGTATTTCAGAATCCCCCGGACGTACGTTGAACTCGATCACTTTGATGCCATCAGGGGTTTTGATGAATTGCCCGGAAAGGAACCCGACAAAAACCTCGTTGTATTGATCAATCAGGTGTTTAACTACCTTTTGCATGATGTCCAGGGATTCCTGGTATTCTTCCCGGCTTAAAAAGGGCAACAGGTGGTCCGGGAAGCTGATTGATCCCATCCCGGGCGTATTCAGGCCTTTATCCCCTTCATAAAGCAGCTTGTAGTCGCGGGTAGCCGGCATCCCAACAACGGTTTCACCATTAACAAAGGCCTGAATGGTAAATTCAGGACCTATAAGTCTTTCTTCAATAATGACCTCTGCAATTCCCCCGATATTTTGTTCAAAGATCTCGTGGATATATTCCTCCGCTTCAGATGCATCTTTTAACTGTACTCCAACCACCTTTACTCCATCTCCTTCCGTTACGCCCGCCGGCTTTACCGCAAACTCATATTCAACCGAACGGATATGATCCAATGCTTCTTCTTTGGTTGTCAATACTTTATATTTCGGGGATAACGCATCCTGCCCGGTTTCCCTGAGTATCTGCCTCAGGAAAGTCTTACTGGTTTCCAGGCGACTGCACAGTTTTGTAGGGCCGATACAACGGATCCCGCGTTCAACCAGTTCATCAGTCAGGCTGTTGCTCAAAGACATGTGCGGTACGGCTATCACAAAATCCACTTTTTTTTCCAGGGCATAATCAATAATGCGGCTATTGTCAAGCATATCTCCCAATACATAATCCCTGACCAACGGAACAATCCCCGCATTGGGCTTGTCCATGTAACAGAAAAGTTCAATTTTTTGTGGACTATTCTCTACAATTGCTTTAGCAAATGCATGGGTTTTTCCCCATCTCCCAACAAGTAAAATGTTTTTCATGGCTGTTTCCCTCTGTTCTTGAGTGTTTTAGTGTTTTTGACCTTATTGCCGGCAAATTATCTGCCTTAAAAGGTGCAAATACCATGCAAACCCCAACATATAAAAATGCAGGGCTGAACTTCCGGGCGTGAATGAATGATCAAAGGGGTAACACTGGTCTTTAATGGCAATAATTCAATTAACTACCTGTATCTGCCTGCACCCACTTTTATTAAAAATCCAAACGTTGGCATTTTCAGGTTAATATCACAAAACAGTCCGGCACTCAGACTGACAAACCTAACCGGAACAATATAAACTTCCATTTCGAGTGGAATGGATGGTGTAATAAATTTATCTGCTTCAAAAACACGCCCATCTGATATGTTAAACCACCCCTGCCCCGGCTCTACGTATAGCAATTCACCCCTTTTTGTTCCCCAGGTTAGACCAAGCCCCCCGGAGAATTGAACCTGAAGAAACCTATGCGAGAACAGTTTTCCATACAATACACCTGAATTAAACGAAATCTCTGTCGGACGGGGCCCAAATAAAATAAACTCCTCACTCACGTTAAACCTTAATTTATACAAAATACCATCCTGTACATAATTGATACTTACCCCGGTCAAAAAACCTTCTGAAGATAAGCCAAGGCCCGCGTCAGCCCAATAGGTATTTTCCTTTAAATCTATAAATTGAGAAAACGATTTAAAAGGAAACATAACAAGCAGTAAAACAAGTATTGTAAGCTTCCTTATTTTTCGGTCCATAGAATATTCGAATTTTCAAGTACTGGGTATTATGACCAAACTTTTACGCGCTAAAACCCTTCCGGGGAGCCTGAACTGGTATAGTCAAATGCGGCCATCTCAGCTGCTTTTTTTACCTGGATGTTTTTGGGAAGGTGGCTGTTTACCCGGGCTGAGGTCTTGAGGTAATAGCGGACCTCTTCGTCCGTAGTGGGCCGGTTGGGGAGGTCGGAGAAGTGCTTCTCCCATATTCTGCGGAAAGTTTTTACAGTCATAGGTTTTCTATAATAACGGGATTTTGGAGAAAATTATTCTCTAAAACCCAAGGATTCCCGGTTTGATGATTTCCCATGCCTGATTAAGAATATCAAAACTGATGGACGGTCCATGAACCGGAATGCTCCCCTCGGGCCCTGCCGGTATGTCGTTTCTGTTAACAGCC
>PWON01000121.1 GCA_003557385.1 Bacteroidales bacterium
ATCAGCGCGACCTGATTAACCTGCTTGGTTCGGGGCAGTTATGGTTCGGTGAAGTGTTCGATGCCACCACCACCAGGCAGTTTGATTTTGATTTTCCGAACCTGGTACCCGGGGCCCAGGCCACCGTGGAGGCCTATCTGGCGGCCAGGGCTTCGGTGCAGAGCCACTTTACCGTCCGTGCCGGCAACCAGCAGAAGCAGATGTACATCCTGCCCATCAATCCAAACGACTACAACGGCTTCTATGTCCGTACCGTGAACGACGTCATGCATTTTTTCCCGGAACAGCCCAACCAGGTTACCGTGCAGCTTACCTACAACCGGCCTGCAGCCGGAACCCGCGGATACCTGAATTACCTGGTTGTAAATGCTGACCGGGAGTTGCGATTTACCGGCGCCCAGATGCCATTCAGGCAGGTGTCGCACATCGGTCCCGGCAAGGTGTTGAGATACAACCTGGCAAATGCCGCAAATGTGCAGGTATGGGACGTGACCGACCGGTTCAACATCAAACGGCAGGCCCTGGGCGTTCAGGGCAGCAGCCGTCATTTTGTGCTGCCCGGCCACGAATTGCGCGAATTTGTTGCCTTCGACAATACTTCCTTTCTTCAGCCGGTCCTGCTGGGTCAGATTCCCAACCAGAACCTGCATGCCATGGAAACAAAAGAACTGTTGATCGTGGCGCCCGAAAAAATGCTCCCGCAGGCCTTGCGGCTTGCGGAATACCGCAGCGATGTCAACGGCCTTACGGTGGGGGTGGTACAGACCGAAGCGATATATAACGAGTTTTCGTCCGGCACCCCCGACATCAGCGCCATTCGCAATTTTATAAAGATGTTGTATGACCGGGCCGAACACGCCGGCAGTGCCCCCCGCTACCTGTTGCTGTTTGGTAATGGCACCTACGACAACAAAGACCGGCTGGGTTACGGGGGCAACCTGATCCCCACTTACCAGAGTTATGCCTCCCTGGCCCCAAGGAATACCTATATGACAGACGATTATTATGGATTGCTTGGCGATCATGAGGGACAGGATGCCCACGGCGTGCTCGATATCGGCATCGGCCGCCTGCCTGTGCGCACCCCCGGGGAGGCAGAGGTTCTTGTCGACAAGATCATCCGTTATGAGCAGCGTGTTCCCGGCATGGCACCGGGCGAAGACAACCTGGAGTATACGGGGGTGATCTCCAATTATGCGGATTGGCGGAACAGGCTGGTGTTCATTGCCGACGACGGCGATTTCAACACCCATTTGAATGATTCGGAAACCATTGCCAACCGGATCATTCAGGACCATCCCGACTACAATGTGAAAAAGATATACCTGGATGCCTACCAGCAGGTGACCATGGCCGGAGGCGCCCGCTATCCGGAAGTGAACAGGGCCATCAACGAAAGCGTGAACCAGGGTGCCCTGATGATCAACTATATTGGCCACGGTGGTCCGCGCGGACTGGCGCATCAGCGTATCCTTACCTTTGAGGACATTGCCACATGGAACAACAGATACAACATGCCGGTATTGATGACGGCCACCTGTGAATTCAGCAGTTTCGACCAGCCCGACCCCGAAGAGCTCTCGGCCGGTGTCCGCATCGTGTTAAAACCGGAAGGAGGCACCATGGCACTGTACACGACCACGCGCCTTGCCTGGTCGGGGAACAACATGACCCTGAACAGCAATTTCATGGAGACGGTATTTTCCAGGGATGAAGAAGGCAGGCATTACCGGATGGGCGACCTGATCAGGATAGCCAAACGCAAGAGCAGCGTAGAAACCACGCCCATGCAGCTGAGAAATTTTGTGCTCCTGGGGGACCCCTCGCAGCAGATGGCCTATCCTGAATACAGGGTGGTGACCATCAGTGTGCCCGATACCCTGAAAGCTTACCAGGAAGTGACTGTTGCGGGCCATGTTGCGGATGCACAGGGGAACAGGCTGTATGACTATAACGGGGTGCTTTTCCCGACCATCTATGACAAAAAAGAGACATTCCGCACCCTGGGGAACAACTCCGACAGCCAGCCCAGGGATTTTGGCATGCGCCATTCGGTGTTGTATAAAGGCAAAGCCAGCATCGTGGATGGTGCATTCAGTTTCAGTTTTGTGGTTCCCCGCGACATTGCCTATGACTATGGAGCCGGAAAGATCAGCTATTATATGGACGACGGACATACCGACGGACATGGCCATTACATCGATTTTATGATCGGGGGCACGCTCGAAGACTTTGTACCCGATACCGAAGGCCCGGTGATCGACCTCTACATGAACGATACCACCTTTGTGTCGGGCGATTACACCAACGAGAACCCTATTTTGCTGGCCTTGATCCATGATGAAAGCGGGATCAACATGACGGGAAGCATCGGACACGACATCGTGGCCTTCCTCAATGGGGCCGCTGCTGAGCCCATCCGGCTGACCAATTATTATCAGGCCGACCTGGACACCTATAAGAGCGGACGGGTTGTTTATCCGTTCCGTGGCCTGGAAGACGGCCCCCACAGCCTGCTTTTGAGGGTATGGGACACCCACAACAATCCGGCCACAGCCTCCATTGACTTCATTGTGGGTAGCAGTGGCACCATCGTGCTCGAAGACCTGATGAATTTCCCCAATCCCTTTGCATACGATACCTGGTTTACTTTCAAACACAACCAGGCTTTTACCGAGCTGGATGTGCGCATCGACATATATGACCTGCAGGGCCGGCTGGTCAACACCATTTCGCAAAGGGTGTCTTCTGCAGGGTACCGTTCCACGCCCATTTACTGGAACGGCCTCAGCAACGACGGAAGGCCGCTTGGCAATGGCATATATCTTTACCGGCTCACCATGAAAACGCCAACGGGTGAAAGGGCCAGGCAGACGGAGAAGCTGGTCATACTCAGGTAGGCTGGAAATAGTTGTAGCCGGTTTCACTGAAAGGGATCCGGGCGGGCGGTCCTGGTCCGGGGTCCGGAAATATAAAGAGCAGACAATATGCTTTTTCAAAAAACGTTATATTTGCGGCGTTTTACATTGTCAGGCGGGGAAGGTGTTGCCACCAATACCCCCACAGCTTGTAACCGATTCGTTATCAAACATAATCAAACATACAGTCGATGAAGTCATTTTTCTCTCTAACGCTTGTTTTTATTCTTACCTTATTGTTGCCGTTCTATTTGGCAGGTCAGACATCTGATGTCGATTATGGCGATGTACTGGGTCAGCGTAGGGTGAACACCATCACCACGGCGGTTCCCTTCCTGCTGATTGCCCCGGATGCCCGCGCAGGCGCCCTGGGTGATGCCGGTGTGGCCTCTTCACCCGACATGAACTCCATGCACTGGAACCCTGCAAAATATGCCTTCATGGAGCAGGAAATGGGCGTAGCCCTGAGCTACACTCCCTGGCTCCGTGCGCTGGTACCGGACATCAATTTGTCTTACCTGACCGGTTACCGCAAACTGGATGAACTGCAAACCATTGCCTTTTCGCTGAAATACTTTACCCTGGGCGACGTGAATTTTACCGACGAGGTGGGCAACTACCTGGGCACTGTACGACCCAACGAGTTTGCCCTGGATGTGGCCTATGCCCGGATTTTGGGTGACCACCTTTCCGGGGCCATTGCCGCGCGCTTTATATACAGCGACCTGACACAGGGCCAGATGGCCGGAGGCATGGAAACCCAGGCCGGCGTAGCCCTGGCTGCTGATGTGGCAGCCTATTACCAGCGTGAACTCAACTGGAACAGCCCCACCGAGTTTGCCGCCGGTGTCAATATTTCCAACATGGGAAACAAGATCTCCTATACCGATGAGATCAATGCTGACTTTATTCCGATCAACCTGCGTACAGGGGCTTCGCTGACTTTTGATCTCGACGGGTTCAACGTGATATCCGTGATGATGGATTTCAACAAGCTGCTGGTACCCACCCCGCCCATTTATGCACGGGATGAAAACGGACAGGTAATTATAGGCGATGACGGGGAATTTGTCATTGACGACGGCCGTGACCCGAACCGGTCTGTGGTAGCCGGCATGCTGGGTTCCTTTGCCGATGCCCCGGGTGGTTTCCGGGAGGAAATCAATGAAATATCCATTTCCACGGGAGTCGAATACTGGTACGACCGGCAATTTGCATTGCGTGCCGGCTATTTCCATGAACACCAGAGCAAGGGGAACAGGAAGTATTTTACCCTGGGTGTGGGTTTGAAATACAATGTCTTTGGCCTTGATTTTGCCTACCTCGTGCCTGTTGCCCAGCGTAGCCCGCTCGAGAATGTCCTCCGTTTTTCACTGACGTTTGATTTTGACGCCATCCGGGCCGAACAGCGATAAATCATGCGCATAGGTTTTGGCTATGATGTCCACGCACTGGTCCCTGCCCGCCCTTTGGTGATTGGCGGTGTAAGCATCCCTTACGACAAGGGCCTGGCCGGTCATTCCGATGCCGATGTGCTGATCCATGCCATCATGGATGCCCTTCTGGGGGCAGCCGGGCTGGGCGACATCGGTGGCCATTTCCCGGATACTGATCAGCAGATGCGTGACATCGACAGCAAACTGTTGTTAGCACAAACCATGGACAAGTTGCTCGAAGCGGGTTATGTGGTGGGCAATGTAGATGCCACTGTTTGCTTACAGCGACCCCTGATTGCACATTACATTCCCGAAATGCGCCGCCTGCTGGCTGGAATTATGAAGACAGACCCCGGCCGGGTGTCTGTCAAGGCCACCACGACCGAGCACCTTGGTTTTACCGGACGCGGTGAAGGGGTGTCAGCCTATGCGGTGGCCCTGGTGCTGCCATCAGCGCCTTAACTGGAAGCTTTCCCCCAGGTACAATTTGCGCACCTCCTGGTCTCCGGCAAGGTCTTCTGACGTGCCCGACTTCAAAATGGATCCTTCAAACAAGAGGTACGCGCGGTCGGTAATGCTGAGGGTCTCGTGCACATTGTGATCGGTGATCAGCACCCCGATATTCTTTTTCTTTAGCCGGGATACGATATTTTGTATGTCTTCCACGGCAATGGGGTCCACCCCGGCAAAAGGTTCATCGAGCAGGATAAAACTGGGGTCTGTGGCCAGCGAGCGGGCAATTTCGGTGCGCCGGCGTTCCCCTCCTGACAGGGTGATCCCCTTGCTCTTGCGGACGTATTGCAAACCAAACTCATTTAGCAGGTTTTCGAGTGTTTCTTTTTGCTCCTCCTTGCTTTTTCCGGTAAATTCCAGCACGGCCCTGATGTTGTCTTCCACGCTGAGGCTGCGGAATACACTGGCTTCCTGTGCCAGGTAGCCAATCCCAAGCTGGGCCCGTTTATACATGGGCTCCCCGGTGATGTTTTCCTGATTGAGGTGGATGGTGCCCTTGTTGGGTTTGATCAGCCCGACGATCATATAAAAAGTGGTGGTTTTTCCGGCGCCGTTCGGGCCCAGCAGGCCTACGATCTCCCCCTGGCTTACTTCAACCGACACATGGTTTACCACCACGCGTTTCTTGTATTTTTTTACCAGGTCTCTGGTATAGAGCTTTGATCCGGTCATTGGCAGGTAAGTTGTATGGGCACCGTCAAATGATGCCTTCGTTCAAAATATCATGCAGGTGCACCACACCTTTGTATTCCCCGTTGTCCACAACAAGCAGCTGGGTGATGTTGTTACGGCGCATCATCTGCAGTGCATCCACGGCCAGGGTGCTCCCCGTGATGGTCTTCGGGTTGGTGGTCATGATGTCTCTGGCTTTGAGTCGCGACACATCGTGTCCTTTTTCAAGCATGCGGCGCAGATCCCCGTCGGTGATGATTCCCTCCACCCGGTTATTTTCCAGCACAGCCGTCGCACCCAATCGCTTGCCGGATATTTCGATGATGAGGGTCCGGATGTCATCGTCAGGGGCAACGGCCGGACGTGCATTGCGCGTGTAAAGGTTCTCAGCCTTCAGGTACAGTTGTTTGCCCAGCGAGCCTCCGGGGTGGTATCGCGCAAAATCTGATGCGGTGAATCCGCGGCAGTGTAAAATGGCCATGGCCAGGGCATCTCCCATCACCAGCTGGGCGGTGGTACTGCATGTGGGGGCGGGGTTGCCCGGGGTGGCTTCCTTTTCCACCGTGGTGTTGATCACATAATCCGATTGCTGGGCAAGATAGGATCCGGTATTGCCCACCATGCCGATCAGACAGGCCCCCAGTGATTTGAGCATGGGGGTCAGCACCTTGATCTCCGGACTGTTGCCGCTGTTGCTGATGCATATCACCACATCCTCTTTCTGGATGATCCCAAGGTCGCCATGAATGGCGTCGCCGGCATGCATGAACACGGCCGGGGTGCCTGTGGAATTTAAGGTGGATACGATCTTGCCGGCAATGATGGCACTTTTTCCGATGCCGGTGACCACAATGCGTCCCCTGCAGTTGAGCACTTGCTGCACGGCAGAAACAAAAGCGTCGTCTATATAGTCTTTTAGCCGGTTTACCGCAAGGTATTCTTCTTTGATGGTCGACAATGCAACCTGCTTAATATCTGATGAATTGTTCACTTAATAATATTGTTGAAAAAGTGTTGTTTGAATTGCTTTTTAATAGTATATTTACAGTACAAACCTACATGATTTTTCTCAATAATTAGAAAAATCCGGCACAATTCACGAAGCCTGGCATCCGGTTTGCGCTGCTCTTTTTGAATTGAAACATAAAATACATTTTTCCGCATGGAGGTTAAGAGCGACGTATCATTGCGTGAGCTGATGAAGCAGATTTTTGGCTACGGGACGTTCAAGGGAGACCAGGAGTCCATTGTCAGGAGTTTGCTTGATGGCTTTGACACCTTTGTGATCATGCCCACCGGCGGGGGCAAGTCCATGTGTTACCAGTTGCCCGCATTGATTGGCCAGGGTACGGCCATTGTGGTGTCGCCACTGATCGCCCTGATGAAGAACCAGGTGGATGCCATCCGCAATTTTGCTTCGTACGACGGCATAGCTCACGTATTGAACTCCTCGCTGTCGAGGGCGGAGGTCAACCAGGTAAAAAGCGATCTGAGCAGCGGCCTCACCAAGCTGTTGTATGTGGCCCCTGAATCGCTTACCAAAGAAGACAATATTGAGTTTCTGAAGACCATCCGCCTGTCTTTCTTTGCCGTGGATGAAGCCCACTGTATTTCTGAGTGGGGACATGATTTCCGGCCCGAATACAGGCGCCTGCGCCCCATCATCGATGCCCTCAACAAGGGTGTGCCGGTAATCGCGCTTACGGCCACGGCCACGCCAAAGGTGCGACAGGACATACAAAAAAACCTGCGGATGATGGATGCCCGGCGCTTTATCTCCTCATTCAACCGGCCCAACCTGTATTACGAGATCCGGCCCAAGACCGGGCACATTGCCCGCGACATCATCCGGTATGTGAAGTCGCAGGAAGGCAAGTCGGGCATTATTTACTGTTTGAGCCGGAAAAAGGTGGAGGAACTGGCGGCCACCCTGCAGGTGAACGGTGTGAGGGCCCTGCCCTATCATGCGGGTTTGGATTCACCGGTGCGCATGTCGAACCAGGACCGGTTTCTGATGGAGGATGCCGATGTGATCGTGGCCACCATTGCCTTTGGTATGGGCATTGACAAACCGGATGTGCGCTATGTGATCCACCACGATTTCCCCAAGAGCCTTGAGGCCTATTACCAGGAAACGGGTCGTGCAGGCCGTGACGGGGGAGAGGGAAACTGCATCGCCTTTTATTCTTACGACGACATCCAGAAGATGGAAAAATTCCTCAAGGGCAAACCGGTTGCCGAGCAGGAAATTGGCATGCAGCTGCTCATAGAAACCGTGGCCTATGCTGAATCCTCGATATGCCGCCGTAAAACCCTGTTGAACTATTTCGGGGAGGTGTATGAGAAGGGTGGTTGCGGTTCTTGTGATAATTGTTTGCATCCGAAAGAAAAATTTGAAGGAAAAGAATATATTTGCCTGCTGTTGGAAACCGTATTGGCGGTCAAGGAATTGTTCAAACCAAAACACGTAATCAACGTACTCATGGGAAAAAGTACCACCACCGTAAAATCCTGCAAGCACAATCAGTTGGATGTTTTTGGAAAGGGTGCGGACAAGGATGAGAAATTCTGGTTTGCCGTATTGCGGCAAAGCCTGATCGAAAGGTTGCTCGAAAAGGACATTGAAGATTATGGTACCCTGAAAGCAACAGGCAGGGGCAGGGAGTTCCTGGAAAAACCCCGTCCGGTGATGATGAGCAAGGATCATGATTATGACAACCCCGATGAGGCGGATGGCATTTCCGGCATGGCCCAGAAAACCAGTGCCACGGATAAAGTGCTGTTCTCTTTACTGAAAGACCTGCGCAAACAAATTGCGCGCAAGCACAACCTGCCCCCTTTTGTGATCTTTCAGGACCCCTCGCTTGAAGACATGGCTATCCAGTATCCGGTTAAACTGGATGAATTGAAACAGATCACCGGTGTGGGATCGGGAAAGGCCGAACGCTTCGGCAGGCCATTTGTGGAGCTTATCAGCCGGTACGTGAGCGACAATGAAATAGAGCGCCCCATGGACATGGTGGTGAAATCCGTCGTCAACAAGTCCGGGCTGAAGGTATATTTGATCAAAAACATTGACCGGAAGGTGTCGCTTGAAGACCTTGCCGAGGCAAAAGGGCTCGATTTTGATGAACTGCTCTATGAACTGGAAAGCGTTGTGGCCTCGGGCACCAAGATTGACATCCGGTATTATATCAATGAGGTCATTGATCTGGATAAACAGGAAGAGATATTTGATTATTTCAAAACCGCAGAAACCGATTCTTTCCAGATGGCACTCGAAGAACTGGGTGAAGATGAGTATTCGGTGGAGGAAATTCGACTGATGCGCATCCGGTTTATGTCGGAAATGGGAAATTAGTTTGTAAATAGTTGCCAATCAATATTCAGTAAAAAAATACACGTTATGTCAGAGAAAGAAACATCAGGACAGGGACATATCCCGCATGTGCCTGTCAAATCCGCGGGCTTCAACAAAGGCATGGTCATCAACGTCGTGCTGTTCCTGGGCCTGATCGCCCTGTATGCCATCCACTTTATAGGTCAGCCGGATGATCCCGCCACGGACGATCCCCGGCATGCAGACCTGGTGGAAGAAAAAGTAGATGCAGCCTTACACGTCATTGCTTATGTAGACAATGAGGTGCTGATGGAAGATTATATGCTGGCCATCACCATGCGGGCCGATTTTGAGGCAGAGCAGCGGCGCCTGGAGAATGACCTCGAGCGCCGGCAACGCAACTTCCAGACCGATGTTGAACGTTTTCAGCGCGACATACAATTCGGAAACATCAGCATGGAAGAAGCCCAGGTGAAGGAACAGGACCTGATGCAGCGGCAACAGGACCTGATCCAGCTTAACGAAACTTACAGGGACCGGTTGTCGCGCAAGGAATTTGAAATGAATAACGAGTTGTTTGAAAAGATCAGTGAGTTTCTGGAACGGTATAACCAGGACAAAGGGTATGATTTTATCCTGGGTTATGCCAGGGGGGGTGGCATTTTATATGCCAGGGAAAAGCACGACATTACACGCGAAGTGTTGCAGCGGTTGAATGAGGAGTATGATCAGTAACGTATTGGAGCTTTTAGAAGTAAGAAGTAAGAAGTAATTAGTAATTAGTATTTAGTATTTAGTATTTATTGGTTAGTGGCATTATTTGGTTTGTTGGTCTATTGATCTTTGTAGGTTAGGGTTTCGTTGGTGACGTATTCGAGCCGGACGCCGGCGTCGGCAAACAATTGTTCGCTTTCCCCGCCGGCATGGTATTTCTTTTCGCACACCACCCGTTTGATCCCACAATTGATAATGAGCATGGCGCATACCCTGCAGGGGGTCATGCGGCAATAAAGGGTCGCCCCGGCGATGCTGATGCCCAGGCGTGCAGCCTGGCATATGGCATTTTGTTCGGCGTGGACGGTCCGTACGCAGTGCATGGTGGTGTGGCCTTCTTCATGAAGCATTTTTTTCATCTGATGACCCACATCGTCGCAATGGGGCAACCCGGTGGGCGAACCCACATATCCCGTTACCAGGATTTGCCGGTCACGGGCAATGACACATCCGCTGCGCCCGCGATCGCAGGTTGCCCGCTTGCTCACCGTATGGGCAATTTCCATAAAATAGGCATCCCAGCTGGGGCGCTGATCCCTGGACTCATTCATTTGTTTTTGTTTTTTTCCCGCAGAAACCAATTTGTTTGAGGAATTGTTCTGTTTTTCTGTTCAGTTGGCTGATGTTGCCGTTGTTTACGATCACGTGGTCGGCATTGTGTATGCAGGCCGCCAGGTTCTGTTTAAAGGGGTCGCTGGCGTGCATTTCCCTTTCTTCATTTCTGACAAAGGTCTGGAAGGAAATCTGATCCGTTTCAGAATTTCTCTCCCTGATCCGCTTGTACCTGATTCTCGGATCGGCATCAATGGCCAGCAGGTAAAAATCGCCCTTGCTCCTGAGCAGGTCGATTTCACCGGGGGTGCGTATGCTTTCAATCACACAATCCTGTTGTTCGGCGGCGGCTTTGTGGTATAGCATTTCCACGATATAGGCCGCCCCGTGTTTGGCCCTCAGGCTATTGGCAATGGCGGTCAGCGTATCCCGGTTTACCGGCATCCCGCGGCTTTCCAACTCCCGGATCAGAAAGCCCCTGACCGAATGGTGCCTGAAGCCCTTCCCTTTAACGAGGCAATCAACCACAGTGCCCTTGCCGGCTCCCAAAGTTCCCGTAATCCCGATAATAAACATGTTTCAAATATCCATTTGGGCATAAAAGTACATCTTTTTAAAAAAAAAGCTCCGTTTTAATCAACGGAGCCGGAAGCAATCAGGATTCAATCAGGGCATTCATTCTTCTTTTTTAACGTTTATGGCTTTTTTCCCTCTTTCGTCCTCGGAGATTTCGTAAGCAACGCGATCATCGTTCGAGATGGGTTCCAGAAGACCCGTGTGGTGAACAAAAACATCTTTCTCAGTTTTGTCGTCGACAATGAATCCATACCCCTTTTTTTCATTAAAAAACTTAACGGTACCGGTTTCCATAACAAGCAGGTTTAGTGGTAAAAAATGGTGAACACTCAAAAATACGACATTTTTAAACACTTGCAAGGGGTTTTGAAAAAAATTACAAGCAATCGCGCATATTTTATGGTGGGGTGGGAAGGAAAGGGTGTGTTTAAAAAAACCGGCAGTCCGTTGTTTGTGTTGTAAAGTGCAAGCAGAGAGGTTAAGGTCAAACAAACGGGACTGCCGGTATATTGAAGGCCCTGTTAAAAATAATTGATCTCCTGGAGAAGTTGTGCCGGATCTTTTAACAAGGATGGATTTTTGTCGATATGTATCAGTGCGGACACCGGTAACTTAAGTGTCCGGATGACCTCATGGCCGCTTTCCCCGGGCATTTTTGCCACCAGCAGTGCCCCGGCTTTGATCAGAAACGAGGGGATGTCCCGGGTGGTCTCAATCAATTTCCGGACCGCTTTTTCCAGTTCTTTGTTGTCGCATGTTTTGGCCCCGAAGCAATCGGCAATCAGGTCAATGCGTGCATACAATTCCTTCAGGCTCAGGTCATCGCTCGACCTGGTCATGTATTCATTGATCCCGATATTGCTTTTTTCCCGGGCAAAGAAAGCAAATCCCGCCGATTTCATCAGTTGTATAACAGCCTGGTGGCATTGTTTGATCTTTGTTTTGTCCGTGGAATTGAAGTACGATACCACCGGGACATGCCTTTTGAGCGGACGGTTCTTATAGTCGGTATTGATCGAGTTAAAGGAGATGTATTCGCTGAATGAATTCTGCAGGATATAGATCTGGTCTTTCAAACGGCTTATCTCTGCTGCATGCTTTTCTTCCAGGCGGTTGATCTTCTTTTCATAATACTTGTAGTATTGTTTCATGAACTTGTTTTGCGGACCTGCCGCAACCAGGCGCTGACCCTCTTCGGTGTCGGTAAACCGGTTGAAGTTTTCAATAAACTTCTCTGCCAGGCCATCGGCCTGTTTCATGTAGGCTGTTTCGTACTTCCAGGTGTTCTTTGGGTTGAGTATGCCGCCGTCAACCCCTTTCACTTCTTTGGGGATCATCAGGCCGAAAGGGGCCAGTTCTTCCACTTCAGTCTGGTCGAGCGATCCGTCAAGGATGGCGTTGATGATTTTGCGGGTACTGTCGATGTCGATGCGTTGCCCGGTGCCATAAGGTCCGCCGATCCACCCGGTGTTGACCAGGTAGGCCGTGGCCCCGTGCTTTTTCATTTTATTGGCCAGTTCCCGGGCGTATACCGTGGGATGCAGCAGGAGAAAGGCTGCGCCAAAGGCCGAGGAGAAGGTTGGCATGGGTTCTTTTACGCCCCTTTCGGTTCCGGCCAGCTTGGCGGTGTATCCGCTGAGAAAATAATACATGGCCTGATCGCGGTTGAGCCTGGCCACCGGGGGGAGGATGCCAAAAGCGTCGGCGGTGAGGAAAATCACCTTCTTCGGGTGCCCTCCCTTTGACACCGGCTTCACAATGTTGTTTATGTGATACAGGGGGTAAGACACCCTGGTATTCTCGGTTTTGCTGGTATTTGAGAAATCAATTTCGCCCGTGGTTGCTTCATACACCACATTTTCGAGCAGTGCATTGCGCCGGATGGCATGGTAAATGTCGGGTTCCTTTTCCTTGCTCAGGTTGATGCATTTTGCGTAGCAGCCCCCTTCAAAATTAAAAATGCCTTCGTCGTCCCAGCCATGTTCGTCATCGCCGATCAAATACCTTCCGGGGTCTGCAGAGAGGGTGGTTTTGCCTGTGCCGGACAAACCGAAAAAGATGGCCGTGTCGCCGTTTTTCCCCATGTTGGCCGAACAATGCATCGAAGCGATCCCCTGCAGGGGCAGGTAATAGTTCATCACGGAGAAAAAGCCCTTTTTGATCTCTCCTCCATACCAGGTGCCACCAACCACCGCCCTGCGTTCTTTCAGGTTGAAAGCCACATACACATCGGAATTCAAATCTTGCTCCACCCATTTTTCATTGACGGTTTTGCAGGCATTCAACATCACAAAGTCGGGTTCAAATGCCTCCAGTTCTTCCTCCGAAGGGCGGATGAACATGTTTTTGACAAAATGTGCCATCCAGGCCACTTCGGTGATCACCCGTATTTTGATGCGGGTGTTTTCATTGGCACCGCAAAACGCATCCATCACATAAAGCTTTTTCCCGTGGAATTGTTTCAGTGTGGTTTCTTCGAGCGATTTCCATACTTCTTCCGATATGGGTTTGTTGTCTGACCGGTTTTTGCCATCGGCCCACCAGATATTGTCTTGTGAGCTGTCTTTCTGCACAATGTATTTGTCTTTCGGGCTCCGGCCGGTAAAAATGCCCGTATCCACGGCCACGGCCCCTGTATTGGTCACGAAGCCCTTTTCAAACTCCTTCAGGGCAGGATCCGTTTCGTGTTCAAACAAGGCATCGTACGATAAATTGTAGTACACTTTTTTTGCATCCCTGATGCCGTATTGCGACAGATCGGGGATTTTTGGGCCGGTCGTTGGTTGTGTGGCGGTCTTTTTCATATCGGGCAATGTGATTGAATATGCTGTTGGTGATGATAAAAAAACAAAAGTATTTTATTTTTTTGATTCTTGTTATCTTTCGCCAAACAAGGCGCTGCCAATGCGCACCATGGTGCTGCCTTCTGCTGTTCCAGGGAGATAATCGTCCGACATCCCCATGGATAACTCACGGAACTCCTCCCGGCCTGAAAAATACCCCTGCCGGATGGTGTCAAAAAAGGATTTTAATCCGCGAAACTCCCGGCGCACCTTTTCGGTGTCGCGGGTAAAGGTGGCCATGCCCATCAGGCCCCGGATGCTGACATGTTCCATGGTTCTGAGATCCTCGCTCTCAAGCAGCCGGACGCAGTCGTCTTTGTCGAGTCCGAACTTTGTGCTTTCTTCGGCAATGTGGATCTGCAGCAAACAGGGGATGATCCGGTTGTTTTTACGGCCTTCCTTGTTGATCACCTTCAGCAGCTTCAGGCTGTCGACCGAGTGGATCATGGAAATAAAAGGGGCGATGTATTTGACTTTGTTCGATTGAAGGTGTCCGACCATATGCCAGCGGATATCCTTTGGAAGCGCCTCGTATTTTGGAAGCAATTCCTGGGCCTTGCTTTCGCCAAATACCCGGTGTCCGGCGCTGTAAGCCTCCATGATCTGTTCCGGGCTTTTTGTCTTGGTTATGGCCACCAGTTGCACCCCGTCGGGCAGGGTTCCGGAAATTTTCCGCAAGTTGTCCTTAACCGTCATAACCTCTGGGTTTGATGTGTATACCCGGCAGACTTCATGCATCTGACCTATCGGGTGCCGTACAAAAATACACATTCGGAAAAAACTTTTGTATTTTATATTGTTTTATCTTTGCACCATGCAAGAAATGATTTTGGTCCTTGATTTTGGTTCTCAATACACCCAGTTGATAGCCAGGAAGGTAAGAGAATTAAACGTCTATTGTGAAATCCATCCCTATCATTACAAACCACAAAATAAGACCCCTGTAAAAGGGATTATCCTTTCCGGAAGCCCTTTTGGGGTGCGTGACCCGAAGGCCCCGAGGCCAGACCTCAGCTGGTGCGGTGACGGCATCCCGGTACTTGGCATTTGTTATGGCGCCCAGGTACTTACCATGGCGCATGGCGGGGAGGTACAACCTTCTTCCACAAGGGAATACGGAAGGGCCAATTTGTCGTTCATTGCACCGGGCGAACCCTTGTTCCGGGGCATTGAACCGGGATCGCAGGTTTGGATGTCGCATGCCGACACCATTACCCGGTTGCCGGACAAATACCACCTGGTTGCACGCACCAACGACATCGGGGTGGCAGCCTTCAGGGCCGACGGCAGGGACATGTTCGGCCTGCAGTTTCATCCCGAGGTATACCATACCACACAAGGCCAGGAGCTGTTAAAGAATTTCGTGGTGGACATATGCGGTTGCTCACAGGACTGGACGCCTGAATCCTTTATCCGGAGTACGGTGGACCGGCTCAGGCAACAGGTCGGGAAAAGAAAGGTGGTGCTCGGCCTGTCAGGAGGGGTTGATTCCAGTGTGGCGGCCACCTTGCTCCACAAGGCCATAGGCAAACAGCTGTACTGTATTTTTGTTGACAACGGCCTGTTGCGGAAAAACGAATTTGAAGATGTGCTGGCCTCTTACAAGGATATGGGCCTCAATGTGCGTGGCGTAAGGGCAGCCGGCCATTTTCTGGATGCCCTGAAGGGGATTACAGATCCGGAGACCAAGCGAAAAGCCATTGGCCGGGTGTTCATAGAGGTTTTTGAGCGCGAAGCCATCAAAATACAGGACGTGGATTACCTGGCACAGGGCACCATTTATCCTGATGTGATCGAGTCTGTTTCCGTGAAGGGCCCTTCGGCAACCATCAAATCGCACCACAATGTCGGAGGCCTGCCGGACATCATGAAACTCAAGGTGGTCGAACCCCTTAATTCATTGTTCAAGGACGAAGTCCGCAAGGTCGGGCGCAGCCTGGGGATCCCCGCGGCCATCCTCGAAAGGCACCCCTTTCCCGGGCCTGGTCTGGGCATTCGCATCCTGGGTGAAGTGACGGCCGAAAAAGTAAGGGCCCTGCAGGAGGTGGATCATTATTTTGTACAGGCTCTGAAGTCTTCGGATTGGTACCACAAGGTGTGGCAGGCAGCGGCTATCCTTTTGCCTGTGCAGTCGGTGGGGGTCATGGGAGACGAAAGGACCTATGAAAATGCCGTGGTATTGCGGGCGGTCACATCCACAGACGGCATGACGGCCGACTGGGTGCATCTGCCCCACGAGTTTCTCGCCCGGGTGAGCAACGAAATCATAAACAACGTACAGGGCATCAACCGCGTGGTATATGACATCAGCAGCAAGCCACCGGCCACCATTGAGTGGGAATAGTTTTGCCATGTTGAAAATTTTTTTCAGGATACAGCGTATATATTAAGTAATGCAATGGCTGCCATGGGGAATAAAATAGTTTTCATATTGTTTGCTTTTCTTGCCGTATGCTTCGGCGGCCATTGTGTTGCTCAGGAGGGGGAAGAACGGCAGGAAGAACGGCAGGAAGAACGGCAGGAAGAGCCCCATGGGATCACCAACCGGGCCACCGTTCCGCAAACCATCGACGGGAAACAATATTTCCTGCATGCCGTGCTCCAGGGACAAACCCTGTATTCCATCGCACGGGCCTATCAGGTAGAAGAGGAGGACATCATTGAGGAGAACCCCGACATCAGGGATGGCTTGCGCTACAACCAGATCATCCGCATTCCCATTCCGGAAGATCCCGACAGGATATGGACACCCACCAGGGTAAACCTGGATGAGGCTGCCCCCGTGCCCGACGGGAAATATGTTGAGCATGAGGTGCGACGGCGTGAAACCCTGTTTGGATTGTCGCGGCAATACGGGATATCCATGGAGAAAATCCTGTTTTACAACCCGGATGCCAGGGAAGGCCTTAAGATCGGGCAGGTGTTGCAAATCCCCCTGGTGGTTGACGACATCGATGCCACGGCCTACCAGTGGCATACGGTATTGTCGGGGGAAACAAAATACGGGTTGTCCAGGGCCTTTGGTCTGACGGTTGAGGAACTGGAATCACTGAACCCCGAGATCCGGGAAGGCTTGCGGGCAGGCCAGCAGATCCGTGTTCCGGTCGACCGGGAAATATCTGAAGAAATTGTTCCCCTGCCAGCCGAAAGCTATATTTTTCTCCCCGAAGTAACCCAAAGGCGTGAAATACCCCGGGTGGATGATTATTGTTTTTCGCCCCGCACCCGCGAGGAATACCGGGTGGCCTTGCTGATCCCCTTGTTTTTGGAAACCTCTTTTGCTCCCCGCGATACGATACCCCGGGCTTCGGATACCCTGTTGACCCGTGTGTATGGAGAACACATCCCCGGCGAACCCATTGTGGTGGAAACGCCGGAGCAGCTGATCAGGGACCTGCCTTTGAACCATCGATCTTTCAGTTTTATCTCTTATTACCACGGGGTGCTGCTTGCCCTGGACTCCATCCGGGAGGCAGGGGCCCGCATCAGGCTAAGCGTATATGATGTTTCGCAGGACTTGCCCGGGGCCAGACATCTGGTTGAAACAGGTGCATTAAGAGACAAAGACCTGATTATAGGTCCTTTTTATCGTCAGACGCTGAATTATATTGCCGAATATGGCCGTCGTCACCAGATTCCGGTGGTTTCACCCATGCTCGACGACCGGGAACAACTACGGGGAGTGCCCAACCTGTTCAAGATGACTCCTTCGCTCGAGACCATGCTGGATGATCTGGCCACCTATGTGGCAAGGCATTATCCGAAACAGAACATCATACTCGTGCACAACGACCAGCCGGGGGCCGCTTCCCTCATCAATGCTTTCCAGGACACCCTGCTGGCCCGTGTGGCCATGACCGGTCATCTGTTTGACAGCCTGCACATGGCCCGGGTGGATGGGTATTATTTTGATGGCACCATGGTGGGCAACCGGCGGACCAATGTGCTGATCATGCCCGATACTGCCACGGTCCGGTGGTTGCCGCCGGATATGATGGACAGTCCACGCGGACGTGCGGTTCCAAAGCCAGCCAATGTACGTGAGGTAATCTACCGTACCGAAGGGATCGAGGGTTTGCTCAGCAAAATGGAAAAAGACAAGAACAACGTACTGGTGACCCTGATCGGGGGCGAACCTTTTCTGGCCAATTACCTCAGGCAGCTCAATGAGCAACGGCACTATTTCAACATCACTGTGTTTGGCATTCCCGAATGGCAGGACTATGCAAGCATAGAGATCGATTATCTGCAAAACGTGCGGGTGCACTATTTTACCCCCTATTTTTATGACCCCTCAGAACCCCATTTCCGTGACTTTTTGTTGCGCTACCGCCAGGTATTTCTCACAGAACCCGACCAGGATGCCTATAAAGCGGTGCAAACCGCCTATTTCTTTTTCAATGCCCTGCATGAATATGGCACGGAATTCTACCGTTGCATGCCATTGTTGAATCAGCTGGGATACGAAAGCCCGTTTTCTTTTGAGCAGGGGATGGGTGCGCGCAATGGCTGGGAAAATAAGCATACATCCATCTTCAGGATACAAGGCTATCGCCGGGTAGATGTCCAGCGGCCCATTGAGGTCATCAGCCAGAAAACAGAGTAAAGCAAGCAATCAGCGCAGGTCGATCACTTCAATGCCCGGATAAAGATCCGGGTCAAATACGAACCGGTCTTCGGGCAGGTCGGGATCCGGCTCATAATCCCTGATGTCATAGCGGTATATCCCTCCCTGGCGGTCATGTGCCTCGGTGTACAGCAATTGTTTGCCGGCATCTTCAATGGCCAGCCTGTATTTGAAAAAAGGCTGCGGTTCGGTCGGCACCATGTCAATGATGTGGACGCTCCGGCCGTCGATTGTTTCTTCACGGATCCATTTTGATTGGAACCTGTCGGCAACATTTTGCAGCAAAGAACCCGGGGTGACCGTTTCGCCGGCATCCTCTGCCAGGCTGATGTGGACCTCGTTGAACTCTTCCATGAAGACCCAGGCCGTTTCCCCGTCGGAAATAAAATAATGGCTGCCCAGCTGCATATAATACTGGTCGCCCCGGGTGTAAAGCACCCCTTTGGCCTGTACATCGTTTCCGTTCCTGGGGTCATGAACAATGTAATCGAAGCCGATATACAGCGATTCATGGCTTTGGATCAGCGCACTTGCCTCTTCGAGTATTTCCCTGGCCTTTTCTTCAAAAATCCTGTCCTGACCGTTTTCCGTCTGGCCAGCCAGCAAAATACCGGCCAGAAACACCGGATACAGTAATGGGAATATCATGTTGTTTCGTTTTTACCGGGTCCTGTACTATCCTTCATGCCGCAATATTTGTTCCAAACTCACCTCGTCCTTAATCCTTACTTCCCTCGCCTTGCTCCCTTCAAACGGACCCACAATGCCTGCAGCCTCCAACTGGTCGATGATCCTGCCTGCCCGGTTGTATCCGAGTTTTAGTTTTCGCTGGATCAGGGAGGTAGAGCCTTGCTGGGTGGCGACCACGATGCGGGCGGCATCTTCAAACAGCTCATCCCTTTCGGTGGGGTCCATGCTGTCGGTAACCGAGGCGTCATCTTCAAAGTATTCAGGTAAATGGAAGGCATCGGGATAGGCCCGCTGAGACCCGATAAAATCGGTGATCCGTTCAATTTCATGGGTGTCGATGAAGGCACATTGCAGCCGGAGCAGGTCGCTGCCTGTTGACAGGAGCATATCGCCGCGGCCGATCAGCTGGTCGGCCCCCCCGGTGTCGAGGATGGTTCGTGAATCCACTTTTGCGGTCACCCTGAAAGCAATGCGGGCCGGGAAGTTCGCTTTGATGGTTCCGGTGATGATGTTTACAGAGGGGCGCTGGGTGGCAATCACCAGGTGAATGCCCACAGCCCTGGCCAGCTGTGCCAGGCGGGCAATTGGCAATTCTATCTCCTTGCCGGCGGTCATGATCAGATCGGCAAACTCGTCGACACACAAAATGATGTAGGGCAAGAAACGGTGGCCGTGGTTTGGGTTCAGGCGGCGGGCCACGAACTTGACATTGTACTCCTTCACGTTGCGTGCCTGGGCATCTTTGAGCAGGTCGTAACGGTTGTCCATTTCCACGCACAATGAGTTGATGGTCCGGATTACCTGCCGGGTTTCCGTAACGATCGCTTCTTCGGCATCGGGCAGTTTGGCCAGGTAGTGGCGTTCAATTTTCGAGAAAATGTTCAACTCCACCTTTTTGGGATCTACCAGGATAAACTTGACGTAGGCAGGATGTTTTGTATACAGGATGGAGGTTAGTATGGCGTTGAGCCCTACCGATTTTCCCTGGCCGGTGGCCCCGGCCATCAGCAGGTGGGGCATTTTGGTCAGGTCGGCAATGAAGGTTTCGTTGGCAATGGTTTTGCCCAGGCCGATGGGCAGTTCAAAGGAGGAGTTCTGGAAACGCTTGCTGGCCAGCACCGATTTCATCGATACGATCTCTGGATTCCTGTTGGGTACTTCGATGCCGACGGTACCCCTGCCTGGAATCGGGGCAATGATCCTGATGCCCAGTGCCGAAAGGCTCAGGGCAATGTCATTCTCCAGGTTTTTGATCTTGGAGATGCGGATCCCCGGGGCCGGGACGATCTCGTAGAGGGTCACGGTTGGACCTACGGTGGCCTTGATCTTGTCGATGTCGATGGCATAGTTCTTCAGCGTCTCGATGATCTTGTTCTTGTTTTCTTCCAGCTCCTGTTTGTTCACCTGGATGGTGCCGCTGCCTTTCTCGTCGAGCAGGTCCAGTCCGGGCAGTTTAAAACGGGGCAGGTCGAGGGTCGGGTCGAATTCGCCCAGGTGCGACAAATCAGGCATGTCGCTGTCGTTGCCAGGGAAGGGATCGCCAATGGCCTGGTAGTCGCTGCCCGAAATCTTGCCGGTGGCCACCTCAATTTCCAGTTCCGGACCTTCGTCGAGGGGGTCCGTTTGGATCTCTTCCGTTCCGGTGTCCATGTCAAGCGTGCCGCCAGGCTCATCGCCGTAATCAATCCCGGTCCTGTCCAAGCCGGTGAGATCATCCGGGTCGTCGTCTTCCAGGCCGGGCCTGGTGTCAATTTCCGTTTCACTTCCTGTGGCCTCGCCCGGGGTCTCGTCTGCCATGGCCTCCGCTAAGGGGTCCGCCTCCTTGCCGGGCCTTAAACCCCGGCGCCACACGCCGGGGAACCATTCCCCGGTTCCAAACACCGGATTGAAGACCAGGATAATGAACAGGCCCATGGAGAACAACAGCAACAAGGCCGTGCCGGCTTTCCCCAGGAGCCCGTTGAGCCATACGGCACTTTCAAATCCGAAAATGCCGCCCAGGATCAGCAGGTCGCCCGAGGCAATGACGTATCCGAAAAAAACCGAAAACCAGATCAGGAAAAACAGGGAATACCCGGTGGTTTTCCCCAGCGGGAGCAGCCGGTGGCCGCTAAGCATGCGCAACCCTGAAATAAACAAGATCAGCAGCAACAAAAAAGACCCGATGCCAAACCATTGTTTGATAAACAGGTGTGCCAAAATAGCACCTGCCCGCCCCATGATATTTGCCACATCCACCGTGGCATCGGTTAACAGTTCCCAGTTGAGCGTCCTGCCATCCAGCAAGGCGTCGTCGGTTTTCCAGGTAAACAGGTAGGAAAAAAAGGCCAGGGCCATGAACACCGAGGCCAGCAAAAAGAACAAGCCGGTGGCTTTTCTCAGGCGTTTGCTTTTAAAAAAGTCACGGAGCGAAGACCAGGTGATATCACGCCCTTCCAGGTCGGTATTGGCCTGGCCCTTTTCGCTTTTGTATACGTTCTTTTTGTATGTATTGGTCTTTGGAGACATGTTGGGGCAATGTGTTGTTGTAAACAAACAAAGTTATAAAAAAACCGGGCTTAAAAGCCCAGGGTTTTAAGCATCGACTTGTAGCTTTGTTCTTTGGCAAAAAGTTTGGTGTTGTATTCCCCTTCGTCGTCCTTGTCGATGATGACCAGTTTTGGGGCGGGGATCAGGCAGTGCTGAAGGCCGCCGAATCCCCCAAGCGTTTCCTGGTAGGCTCCGGTATGGAACATGCCGATATACTGGGGCACCCCTTCGGATATTTTTGGCAAGAATACCGCATTGGCATGGGACTCGGCGTTGTAGTAATCCTGGCTGTCGCAGGTAAGCCCGCCAAGGTTTACTCTCTCATATTCTGATCCCCAGTTGTTTAAAGCCAGCAATATAAAACGTTGCTTGCTGGCCCATATGTCCGGAAGGGTGGTCATAAAACTGCTGTCTATCATATTCCAGCGCTCGCGGTCGTTTTGTTGTTTCTGGTCCAGGATGGAATAAAGTACCGCACCGCTCTCCCCGACGGTAAACGCCCCGAATTCGGTGAATATGTCCGGTTCGGGAACCCCGTTTTGTGCACAGATCATCTTCACCTGTGCAATGATCTCTTCGGTCATGTATTCGAAATCGTAGTCAAAAGCCAGGGAGTTTTTTACGGGGAAGCCCCCGCCGATGTTCAGACTGTCGAGTTCAGGACATATTTTCTTCAGGTCGCTGTATACATTGACACATTTCGACAGCTCATTCCAGTAATAGGCATTGTCTTTGATCCCGGTATTGATAAAAAAATGAAGCATCTTCAGTTCAAACCTGGGGTCTTTCTGGATATGGGCCTTGTAATATGGTACGATGTCGTTGTAGCGGATGCCCAGCCTCGAGGTATAGAACTCAAACATGGGTTCCTCTTCGGAGGCGATGCGGATGCCCAGCTTGCATTTGCGGTTTTTCCGGATCAGCTGATCATAGATCCTGATCTCGTTCTTGTTGTCGAGCACGGGGATGGTGTTTTCAAACCCGTTGTTTATCAAATCGCTGATCTTTTGGGTATACAGCGGCCTTTTAAATCCATTGCACACAATGTACCTGGATTTGTCGATCAGATTCAGGTTCAGCAATTCCTCTATGATGTAAATGTCGAAAGCCGAGGAGGTTTCGATGTGAATGTCGTTCTTGAGTGCTTCTTCCAGGACAAATATAAAGTGGCTGCTTTTGGTGCAGTAACAATAGTGGTATTCCCCTTCGTAATCCACACGGGCCATGGCCACGTTGAACATCCTCTTTGCTTTTTGTATCTGCTGGCTGATCTTCGGAAGATAGCTGATTTTCAGTGGTGTACCGTATTGTTTTACCAGGTCCATCATGCAGATGTCATGGAAATACAATTCGTTGTCGATGACCTTGAACTCCTCCTGCGGGAAGTCGAAGGTTTGTTCAATCAGGTCGATGTATTTGTTTTTCATTGCAAATGTAAGTGCGTTGGATTGAGTTGCCGTTACCGATCCGGGTGCGCTGCTTTGCCCCGGAAATGCAAAAAGCAAATATATAATAAAAGGGATAATTCCCGGTGGTTTGAAACCATTTATTTGCTGAAGTATTTTCGCACTTGCAGAAATACCGAAATAACCAGGCTTGCCAGCCAACCCAGCAGGGTGATTGTGTCGGCGGTGGAGGCTGAAATGAAAATACCCAGCAACCGGTGGAGTATGTATTGCACGTAGGATAACGGCAAGCCGGTCTTCCCAAGTTCGCGCAATACCTGCCAGTGCCATTCGGTGAGCGGGCAGTAACCGATGCCATAAAATATGCCTAAAATAAACCAGGAGGCCCCGGTCAGCAATACGCAGGCAAGGTGTAGCATCCGCAGACGGGGCACCAGCCATCCGAAAAGAATAAACAGGATGAAAAAAGAGTGGAAAACCACGAAAAATATGTCCAGAACCTGCATCATCCCTTACAATATTCGGTTGTTGGCCGCTTCCATAAAATAATCCATGCCTGCGGCGGTTACGTGGCGGATGCTCAGCGGATCATCCGCATGCTTTTGTTGAAACGGATGTTGGCCGGGAAACCCCGGTCGGGCGAAAGCGAAAGCCATACAAACATGGCCCGCCCCACAATATGGTCTTCCGGTACAAAACCCCAGTACCTGGAATCGGCCGAATTGTGCCGGTTGTCACCTACCATCCAGTAATAGTCCATTTCAAATGTATAGGTGTTGCGCTCCTTCCCGTTAATGTATATCCGGTTGTTTTCCACAAGCAGCTCGTGGCCCTCGTATACCGAGATGATCCTCTCATACAGGGCAATGTTGCCGGGGTCGATATCGACAGTGGCCCCTTTTTCGGGAATGTACAGCGGACCGTAATTGTCTTCGTTCCACGGGAAGTCCGGGTGATGGGGAAAGATATGCCGCTCGCCCTGTCCGCGGACCCGCAGCGTTCTTGTAACATCCGTCACGTAATCAAAACCCTGGAGTTCCCGGGCAGCATCTGCCGTCATCGAAATAAGGTAGTTGTCGCGGGCCAGCTGACGCCACTCGGTGATGTCAAGGCGGTCCATCAGGCGGCCTGATATGGGCCTGCCGTCGGTGGTCACCCGGTAATTGTGTTGCACAAGTTCCGTATCGGGGAGCACCTCATTGTTGACATAGATGATGCCGTCGCGCAGCTCAAATATGTCGCCGGGAATGGCCACACAGCGTTTGATGTAGTTCTCACGCTTGTCGACCGGCCTGCTGATCACGTCATAATGGTCCCATACCATGTCGCGCCCCATTTCCTGGACCAACCTGTAATAGCTGATGTGCTGGTCCTGCAGTGCCACGGTGTCTCCTTCGGGGTAGTGGAACACCACCACATGGTTGTTGCTGATGCTGCGCAATGCCGGGTATCGGTAGTGGGGCAGGCTGATCCATTCCAGGTATGATCTGGTGTGATCGGTCAGGGGCAGGGTATGGTGGGTGAACGGAAAGGCAAGGGGGGTCTGTGGAACTTTCGGGCCGTAGCTGAGTTTGCTCACAAAGAGGTAGTCGCCTACCAGGAGCGATTTTTCCATCGAAGAGGTTGGGATGGTATACGCCTCCAGCATAAAGGTACGGATCAGCGTAGCGGCGATCACGGCAAAAATGATGGCATCGGCCCATTCGCGCCAGGCCGGTTTTTTTACCACGGGGATCGCGGAGGGGTGTGTATAGTGTTGTTTATCGGAAAAACCAAGCCACGGAAGGATAATAAAAGGGAAAAGCACACCCAGGGCCTGAATGCCCATCCCGTCTTTCCGGAAGCATTTCAGGGTTTCCACCACCATCAGCAAGAGGGTGAACACGTTGATGAACGGCACCAGGATAAACACATACCACCAGAGTGGCTTGCCGATCACCTTGAGCCAGATATAGATGTTGTAAAAGGGCACGACGGCTTCCCACCCCCTGTAGCCCGCCTTGATGAAAATCTTCCACAATCCTGCCAGGAAGGTCATTGAAAACAGGATGGTCAGCAACATATATACGCTCATGGGATTCGGTTTAGAAATTTAACATGTCTTTCATGGTAAAAACCCCTTGTTTGTCTGCCACCCAACCGGCAGCCAGAAAGGCGCCTTCGGCAAACCCGCTTCTGTTGTGTGCCGTATGTTTGATCTCAATGCTGTCGATGTCTGAATCGTATGCAACCACGTGGGTCCCGGTAACATCATCGAGGCGGTAAGATTTGATGGGGAGCACGCCGGGGGCTGCACCCTGGCCGGCATCGCCCCATGTCTCCAGGTCCTTCCTGGCGGCAATGATGTCGTTTGCCAGGGTGATGGCCGTGCCGCTGGGGGCGTCCAGCTTTTGGCTGTGATGGCTTTCCACAATGCGCGGACGATAGCCTTTGATCCCTGCCAGCATGCCGGCCAGCCGGTTGTTGAGTTCAAAAAAGAAGTTTACCCCGATGCTGAAATTTGACGCATGGAACAGGCAGCCTTTCTTTTCTTCGCACAGGCGGGCGATGCCTGGGAGTTCATGCACCCAGCCCGTGGTGCCGGTCACCACAGGGACATCCATGTCAAAACACCTTTTGATGTTGGCAGGCGCGGCTTCCGGGGTGGTAAACTCAATGGCCACGTCGCACCGGGCCAGCTGGTCGAGGCGTGACACCCAATGCGACTCATTGTCAATGATCACGCGAACCGTATGCTTTTTGGCCAGTGCCATGGTTTCAATGGCATGGCCCATTTTCCCGTACCCGATCAGGGCAATATGCAGTTGTTGTTCCATTGTTTTAAAATCTGAACCGTACAGTGATTTGTGGCCTGTAACCGGCCAGGCCTTTGTGCTGCCCATTGGGCATGGTACAGGCTTGCATGCCCAGGCTGAGTTCTTCGCCCACATCGAAATGCATCAGATGGGCATCGACACTGGCGTCGAGTATGTTTAACAGATACAGTGCGGCTGCGAGCATGTATGTGATTTCCAGGTTACGCCGGTAATAGTTCATGGCCCGTTCCAGGACATCGGTGGAATGCAGGGGAAAATCATCGATGGTGTTGGGATTGCCATCGACGCGCGCCACCCAGGCCTCCCGCCATTTCCTGTATTCTGAACTGTTGAAATCGACAAAATATACCAGGGTACCGAACCCACCATAAATAATAGGCAGCTTCCAGTATTTCCCGTTGTAGATCTGACCCAGCCCGGGTAAGGTAGCCGACAGCATGGCGGCCTTGGCAGGGGAGGGCACGGCCTTGTCGAGGCCGTTATCCACGGGTCTGCCGGCATTGTGGTTGATTTGTCCTGAGAGCGCACCTGCCTTTACAAACAGGATGATGAGCAGGATACAGGCCCTGAAAGGCAAAGATCTTGTGATGCCGCCCCTGCCTGCTATTTGTGCAAATGCGAATGGTCTTATTTTTTCAGCCATTTGGCGATGCGCTTGTATTCTTCTTCAGATTCAAAGCTGATCACAATGCTACCCTTGCCCCCTGCCCGGTTTTTGATCCTGACCGGGGTCTTCAGCATCTCTTCCAGCTCTTTGCGGAACTTTTTCATGGCGTCGCTTGGCCCGCGGCTTGCCTTTTTTGACTTCCGGGCTATTTCGGCCGGGTTATCCTGGTCTGTGATCTGCCTGACGATCTCTTCCACCTCCCTTACCGACAAATCCTGTGCCAGGATGTCCTGGTACAAGTCCAGGAGTGTCTGCACATCCCCGATGGCCAGCAAGGCTTTGGCATGGCCCATGGAGATCAGTTCCTGCCGCAGTCCGATTTGTATTTCACCCGGAAGGTTCAGCAACCGCAAATGGTTGGCGATCGACGGCCGGCTCTTGCCCAGGCGTTCACTGAGCATTTCCTGGGTTAGTTTATGGTCCTGGATCAATTGCCTGTATCCCAGGGCGATTTCCATGGGATTGAGGTTTTCGCGCTGGATGTTTTCGACAATGGCCATTTCAAGCAGGGCACGGTCTTCGGCGGCCACAATGTAGGCCGGGATTTCCTGCAGTCCAGCCATCATGGCCGCTTTCAGCCGGCGTTCGCCCGATATCAGCTGCAGCTTGTTTTCTTCGAGTTTGCGCAGGGTAACCGGTTGTATGACACCTTGTTCCTTAATGGAGGCCGCCAGGTCGTTCATGGCCTCCTGGTCAAAATCAGCCCTTGGCTGATACGGGTTTGTTTCAATCATGTCGACGGGTACCCTGCCGATGGTACCCACCGGCAGCATTTCCTGTTCCCCATCGTAGCGGGGCCTGGCTTCGTAACCCGAACTGTCGAGCAATGCACTCAATCCTTTGCCCAGTGCGCGTTTTTTGGCATTCATAGGTTTATCTTTTTATCTGCTTCGCTGATCCTGGTCATGCCGTTTTTCTGCAAGATCTCCCGGGCAAGGTTCAGGTGGTTCAGTGAACCACGGCTCTGTGCGTCATGCATGATGATGGTTTGGCCAAAACTGGGCGCTTCACCCAATTTGGTGTTCCGGTAAATGATGGTATCGAAAACCAGGTCCTGGAAATGCATCCGCACTTCTTCCACCACCTGGTTGGCCAGCCTGAGCCTGGAATCGTACATGGTCAGCAGGATGCCTTCAATGTCCAGTGCCGGATTCAACCGTGTTTGCACGATCTTAATGGTGCTCAGCAACTTGCCAAGGCCCTCCAGGGCAAAATATTCACATTGCACGGGGATGATGACCGAGTCGGCCGCGGTGAGCGCATTGACCGTAACAAGCCCCAGGGAAGGTGAACAGTCAATGATCACAAAATCGTAATCCTTTTTGACCTTGTCAATCACTTTGCGCATCATTTGTTCCCGGCTGGGGAGGTTGATCATCTCTATTTCAGCCCCCACCAGGTCGATGTGTGCAGGAATCAGGTGCAGGTTGGGGGTGGAGGTTTCGATGATGATGTCCCGGGGAGGCACGTCATCGATGATGCATTCATAGATGCTTGTTTTGACATGTTTGGGATCCACACCCACGCCTGAGGTGGCATTGGCCTGCGGATCGGCATCGATCAGCAGGACCTTGTGGTCCAACACAGCCAGGCTGGAAGACAAATTGATGGCGGTGGTGGTTTTCCCCACCCCCCCTTTCTGGTTTGCGATGGCAATGACTTTACTCATAATAGATTGTAAACAAGGGTATTATTTTTATATGTTTTTGCAGTAACCCCGCGTGGCGGCCAATGCAAATTTACAACTTCTGCTTGCTTTGAAGCAGTTTTTTTAAAAAAACAGGGTGCGTCTGCCGCAGTGCCCCGGCTATGGCCTATTGCATGTTTTCCTGGGTCCAGTCGATCTCCGAACCAAGCAGGCTGTGTGGGATCAGGTATATCAGGAACAGTACAATGGCAGCCACCAGCACCCAGGTCCGGTGCCAGGGATTTTGCCTCACCTTAAAAAAGGCAATGACCCAGAAAATGAAGGCAAAGGCCGTTTTGTTGTCCGTCAGGTCGGTCCCAAAAGGCCAGCCGGTCCACCAGTCACCAAAGGCATATTTCTGTATGATGGGTCCGAAGATCAGGCCCCCAAGGATGAAGGTGGCGATGGTCCACATGGTCAG
>PWON01000177.1 GCA_003557385.1 Bacteroidales bacterium
ATTATAACGCTCAACCTGAACGGAGCCTTCTTCAATGCCGGTATCCAGACGATAAATGATCTCTACAATGTCATCATCGGCTTCCGATAAGCCAAGCTGGATAATTTTAATGGGATTATCTGCCCCTGCTTTTACAGCAAACACCAACCCAGCCGGCATGCACAGCAACCCACACACAATCAACCAAATTATTTTTTTTCTACCAAACACTTAATATTAAATACTAAATACTAATTACTAATTACTAATTACTTACTACTGGCTTCCCGCCACAACCTCCATCATGGCGTCCTCATTCAGATAATCCGCTGCTGTGGCCATAATCTCGTCAGCAGTAACAGACCCTAACGTTTTCAGGTAATCTTCGTAATGTGAAAAATCCAGACCAAACACCAGCGACTCCTTGAAACGCTCTCCCTGGGCAAATGGGCCATCGAACGAACGCAAAAAACTGCCGGATAAATAATTCCTGAGGCTTTGCAGTTCATCTTTGCCGGCTGGCCTGCAGCGAAGATCCTTTAGTTCATTGTAAATTTCTTCCAGGGCAAACTGTGATACATCCGTACCCACCTGGGTCGCAATGAAAAAATACCCACTGCGCAAAAGAGAAACAATATTGGAAGCAATGCCATAGGTATACCCCTTTTCCTGTCGGATGTTTTGCATCAAACGCGAACCAAAATAGCCACCCAACAGGGCATTGGTGATTTTTAAACGGTGATAGGCCGGGTGGGTCCTGTTAAACAGTTGTTTCCCGATGCGAATCGCTGATTGCATTGCTTCAGGCACCGAAAGGCTGACCTTGCGGCCCCCGGAAGTCAGCAAAGGATATACAGGAGGTTTTCCTTTATCGATGTTTTTCCAATCGGTTCCGCCAAAATACGAGGCAATGGTTTTTTCAATTTTTGGGGGCATACGACCCGATACAATGCAAAACCCGTTTTCCGGATAAAACCAGTATTGATGGAACTGCTGCAGGTCCGAACGCTCCACACATTCAAAATCCTCAGGCTTCAGACGGTATCCATAAGGATGTTGTTCACCGTAAACCAACTCGTTGAAATAGGTCCGTGCCAGATGTTGTACCTTTTTTTGATTGATCAGGTGTATTTGCTGCTTATTCTTTAAGAAAGAACGCATTTCATCTTCAGGGAATACAGGGTTGCGCAACATATCGCGCAACAACTGCAAGGCCGGTTCAAGATGTTTGTTCAACACATGGATCGAAACGGAAACAATGTCTTTTTGTGCTTCCAGATTCAAATAGGCACTGTAATAATCCAGCAACTCATTTATTTCTTCTCTGTTTTGCCTGTCTGTACCTGTACGGAGCAAATTGCTGGTGGCGTATGACACCAATGGCTTTACCTGCATATAGCTGCCGGCAAAAAACACCAGTTCTATTTTCACAAATTCTTCCGTGCCCCCTTCCAGAAAATATACCGGAAGCCCATTGTCCAACTTCACTCCCTTGGGTTTGATAAAGGGGATGTCAGAAACAATATGAACAGGTGGCGGTTGTTTTCGGTTTGGCATATCGTGTATTTGGGCTTATGTTCTCTTCATTAAAACAAGCGGATCCCGCAAAGATGGTTTAGGGCCTGGCAGGTCTGCCGTAATGCAATATAGAAGCGTTCCCCCTTTTGAAAGTCCTGTTCGCAATCCTTTGCAGATCATCGGCAGTAACCCCCAGATAGGCGTCCATCTGGCGATTATACCGGTCAGCATCCCCCTGCAGTTCATAATACGCAAGATTCATGGCTTTCGACAACACATGGCTCTGGGCAAAAGTATGGGTTGCTTCAACCCTGTTCTTTACTTTTTGCAATTCTCTTTTTGTAACAGGCTCAGCAACCAGTTCTTGTGCTTGCTGCCACAGCATGTCTTCAGCCTCTTGCTCATCCACCTCGTTATGTGGCATGCCGGAAATCACAAGTAGTCCAGGATCCAGATTGCCGGTAACATAGGCATTGATCTCGCTGAACGCCTTGCGATAATGTACCAGGCGGGCGGGCAGGCGGGCCGACTCCCCATTGGACAAAATGTCACTGAGCAGGTCGGTGGCATGGAAGTCTGGATGCGACCGGCCGCAAACATGAAAAGCCATGTATATCTGATGCTGTGGCACATCTCTTTCCACCATCATCTTTCGTTCTTCATTTTGCGAGGGTTCCGCAGGCAACTGACGTAAATAGCCATTGCCGGGAAAAATGCCGCCAAACCATTTTTCAGCCAGCACAAATACTTTTTGCGGATCCACATGGCCAGCCACCGATAAAATGGCATTGGCCGGATGATAAAAAGTGGTGAAAAATTTCCTCACCTCCAACAGGCTTGCATTCTGTATATGTTCAATATTCTTTCCGATGGTGGCCCATCGATACGGATGTTCACGGTATGCCAGGGGCCTCATCAACAACCATGCATCGCCGTATGGCTGATTCAGATAAGACTGACGGTATTCTTCCGTCACCACATTTTTTTGCGTGATCAGTTTTTCCTCCGAAAACGCCAGACCAAGCATCCTGTCTGATTCAAGCCAGAAGGCTGTTTCAAGATTCCGGGCAGGCAACGTATTGTAATAATTGGTAATGTCGTTGGTTGTAAAGGCATTGTTTTCGCCCCCTGCATGTTGTAATTGATAATCGAAACGTGAAACATTTACCGAGCCTTCAAACATCAGGTGCTCAAATAAGTGGGCAAAGCCGGTTCTCTCAGGGTCTTCATCCCGGGCACCAACATCATACAGCATGTTCACTGCTGCCATGGGAGTGGTTTCATCACGATGTACCAGTACCCGCAAGCCATTGCTTAACTTGTGTTTTTCGTATTCAAGCATATTCACCTCCACTCAAAAATATCCCGCTTGTCCTGGGGCCTCCTGTGGTCCAGCCAATGAAAATTTCGCAACAGGCGATCATCGGCAGGCAAATCTTCGGGGGGAAACAATGTGGCCTCCGGCTGTCGAATAAATTGTATGCCAGTTACCTCCGTTCCCTCCACAAAAATAGTTATATTCGAAGAAACAGCCTTATTGATGCCCGCCAAACTGCCATCATCCTCCCTGATGAAAAAAATGGTCTCCCCGTTGCCATCCACATCTACACGCCACAAAGCATTGTCGCGAAAGTATCCGACCATTGAACGCCCTTTCATCTGATTGAATCCAAGGGTGTCTTCTTCGGAAATAATAAAGGCTGCATCATGCAGTTGAATCCATTGAACCTCATCTTCAGTGGTTTTTATTTCAATATTCCTTGCTGTCATTTGATACATCCCGGACCACAATACAGGATCGTGAAACATGTAAATAACGGAATCTGCCATGTTGTAAACAATGGAATCGCTTAGTCCTTGCAGGTCGTGCCTGAAAAAACGGGCCCTGTGGTAGGCAAAAATTTGCCGCTCATCGGTTTCCTTATGATACAACGATTTAAGCGTGTCAGCGTGCAAGAACAGGCTGTCGTTGTCGGCAATCATGGTAAGCATGGCATCGCGGGTAACCACCGACAACCCCTGTTCTTCAAAGTGTTCGGCAAAATGACCTGTGATGACCACATTTTCAATGCTGTCGCGAATCAGTACGTTATTCACAGCCCGACCATACCCTGTGTTTCTGTCATAAAACACAGAATCACCTGTCATGGATTGCTCCTGGTTGGTAAAAAATGCATCCCGGCTAAAACGGGCAATATCATTGCGGGTATCGTACCATCCGTTTCTGCAAAAAATCGTATTCTCATCACTGACGATGGTGGTGGGCCCAAAGAAATAAGCAATTTCGGTGGCAGTATTGTACATCATAGTATCGGTTTCCATAATGTACTCGGGATTGATCAATACCACATCATCTCTGAAAAAGAATTCTTTATTATCAGCGTAATAAAAGCCCCAGCGGCTGATCAGTTCATTCTCGGCATCCACAATACGGCCACCGTCAAGATAGTTTGCCGTATTTGCATTCAGATCGTATTCCAGGTAGTGTGTATACAATGTCATCTGGGGGTCGACCATGCGCACATTGCCGGTAAGCTCAGCCCAGCGCCTGTTGCCATCATAAAACAATTGATCACCGTATATGGTCACCGTATCGCTGACCTCTATAATGATATTAGAGAAGGCACGCAAGGTGTTTGCTTCAGAATACAGATACGCACTGTCGCAAAACATCCGTGTGTCGTCATGGATAAATACTACGTCATCGAGCAGTCGACGCACATCATCCCCTATCCGCCGGTCAAATTCGATGGTTCCGGCCTGCCAGTCAATGGGGGTTCGCCCTTCCTGATCCGTATGTTCAGGCTGGTCATAGGATTCATCCCGGACCCTGAACTCATCCTGGGCCAGGATACAGGCGGGATATATTAACAACCAAAGTAAAATGATTCTGTATCTAGACACAGGCCTCACATTATGATTTGTAAAGGTAACTATAATTTTGACCTTATATTGTCACCTTTACCCTGTCTGGTCAACAGAATGGCCGTATGCAGAGCTGCGTTAACTTCTTTGCCTGTAATCAGGCATATTGAAATAGTTCACAATTTCCTGTTTCATTACCGGTGCCAGGAGCAATATGGCAATGAGGTTCGGAATGGTCATAAAAGTGATCACCATATCCACGAAATTCCAAACCAGTTCAAGTCCCCAGATCGACCCGAGAAAAACAAACACGGCATATACGTAATAGTACTTCTTGATGGCCTTGAATCCAAACATGTATTGTGCCGCCCGGGACCCATAGTAAGACCAGGAGATGATGGTTGAAAAAGCAAACAGCATCAAACCAACCGCAATGATGTGGGATGCCAGAAAACCAAGATTTATCTTACCCAGGCCAAGTTCGAAAGCAAGGACGGTTAACGATACGCCTGCTTCTGCATTTTCATGCGACCAGGCCCCGGTCATGACAATCACAATGGCAGTGAGGGTGCAGATAAACAAGGTGTCAATAAAAGGTTCAAGACTGGCAACCAGCCCTTCGCGCATTGGATACCTCGTCTTTGCAGCGGCATGGGCCATGGCGGCGGAACCCTGTCCGGCTTCGTTTGAAAACAGGCCACGTCGCACTCCCATGGTCAAAGTAAGGATAAACACCGACCCGGCAAACCCACCGGCTGCAGCCGTACCCGTAAAAGCATCCCGGACAATCAGTGCAATTGAGGGAATCAGGTTCTCAATGTTCAGGATAACGACGAGCAAGGCAGCAAGAAAATAGACTACCGCCATAAATGGCACAAGTCGTGAGGTAACCTCTGCAATCCGCTTTAACCCGCCCACTATAATCAGCAGGACAAGACCGGTAATCAACAACCCGCTGATCCAATGCGGAATGTTATATGTCGAATTCAGAATATCCGTCATGGAGTTGCTTTGCGCCATATTGCCTGTTCCCATGGAACACAGCACGGCGGCTGCCGCAAATATAAGAGCCAGGGTTTTGGCATGCCTGCCCAGTTTATCTTTAAGGCCGTATTCAATATAATACATCGGTCCGCCTGAGACGGTGCCATCAGGATTGAATTTCCGGTATTTTAACCCCAGGGTGCATTCAACCATTTTCAGCATCATGCCAAAAAAACCGGTGACCCACATCCAGAAAATAGCCCCGGGGCCTCCCCAGTAAATGGCCAGAGCAACTCCAACAATATTCCCTGTACCAACAGTTGCCGACAAGGCAGTGGTCAGGGCCTTAAAATGGTTTACATCGCCCGACTCCCCCTTTTTGGTGTAACGGCCTGCCAATATCGCAAACGAATGCCAAAACTTTCGAATATGCAGGAACCTGAACTTAAAGGCAAAATAAACACCTGCAGGGACCAGCAGCAACAGCAGCAAATAACCACCCACATATTCATTATACAATGAAATGACATGATTCAATCCATCCAGAAATGCAGATCCCAGTGAGTTGATTGCCTCTCCGGTTCCGGCAGCGGCTTGTTCCTCTAATTCTGACATAGACTAATTGTTTTAAATGATTCCTAAACTATCGAAAAGCACAATGGCGATGGCCACTGGCGCAATAAACCTTAAGATAAAGATCAGGGCGTTAAACAAGCGGATTTTGAGCAAGCCACTGTTGGACATTTCGTCCCTTACATCTGTACGTTTCATATACCATCCGACAAAAACCACGATCAACAAACCACCCAAAGGCAACAGAAGGTTGGATGCTGTAAAATCAAGCACGCCAAAAATGGTCAGCCCTCCGATACTTGTCCCGCTGAGGACACCAAACGACAATGTGCAAAATATGCCCACAAAAAAAGCAGCGGTGGCAGCCATGATGGTTGCTTTTTTGCGGGTCATTTTCAATTCCTCCGTCATGTATGCCACCACAACCTCAAGAATACTGATGGATGAGGTCAGGGCAGCTATGGCCAGCAAAACAAAAAAGATGATGCTGAAAAAATACCCGCCGGGCATCTGCTGAAAAATGTTTGGCAATACCGTGTATATCAACCCGGGACCTTCTGAAGGATCAAGGCCAAAGGCAAAAACAGCCGGAAAAATTGCCACACCAGCCAGGATGGCGATCAGGGTGTCTGCCAGGGAGACCTCTACAGAGATGTTTCCCAGGTTATTTTGTTTTTTTATGTATGATCCATATGTGATCAACGCACCCATGCCGATACTCAGTGAAAAGAAAGCCTGACCCAAAGCAGCCAGCAATACACTGGAATTGACCACCGAAAAATCTGGCTGAAACAGAAAACGCAATCCCGCACCGGCACCCGGAAGCGTGATGGAACGAATGGCCATGATAATGAGCAGTAACACAAGAAAAGGCATCAGGATTTTGGCATATTTTTCAATGCCCTTTTGTACTCCCGATAGAATGATCCATGCGGTCATCGCCATAAAAACCAGCTGCCATAACAAGGGCCTGAAGGCCTGGGAGTGAAATGATGTGAACATGGCGCTTATGTCGCCCGAATCCTTGCCTGAAAAGGCATTTCCAAGCGATTTTATCACATATTCCAGCGTCCAGCCGGCAATGGTGCTGTAAAAAGCAAGAATCATAAAGGCAGCTACAATGCCCATCACCCCGACCAGGTACCACGATTTTCCCGGGGCAAGACGTTTGAACGATCCAAGGGCATTTCGCTGGCCCCTGCGACCAATGATTAACTCAGAAAGCATTACCGGAATACCCAGCAGTATGATGAACCCAAGATAGATTAATAAAAAAGCGCCTCCCCCACTGTCGCCAACGATATAAGGAAAACGCCAGATATTACCCAGTCCGATTGCTGATCCCGCTGCCGCGCAAATAATCCCAAAACGACTGGTAAAGCCTTCACGGCCTTCACTTCCCACAGACATACGTTTGGATATGTTGTTGTTTCAGTTTACGTGAGGGCACATAACAGTATTCCCTGCACAAGAAAGGCCAAAAATATAAAATAATGGCCAAAAATCAACATCAGGCATCATTTTTTACCGCAGACCAAAACAAACCAATACTCTTTTCAGCTTAATGCATTTAATATGTATTTTTAGATACATTTTTATGGCTCCTGTATGTATTTTAACCCGATTAAAGACTGGTTTTATTTTAGCAGCCGGCAACGGAAGGGCATCCTTGCATTGATTTCATTGATCATAATCATTCCAGTTGCCGGACAACTGGTTGAAGCCAGGATGCATCGAAGGGGGTTTGATGAAGAAGTTTTATTCAGGGAACTCAAGGCCTTCGAGGAGCACCTGGCCTGGCTGCATGAAACCTCCAAACAGCATGATCGCAATGGGACACTTGCCGAAAGCTTTAAAAAAAGTCCGCCTTCAGAACCCCTTCAGTTGAAACCGGTTCTGTTCGACCCCAATACCATATCGCAAAAGGATTGGGAAAACATGGGTGTTCCCGGATACCTGGCAAGGACTATCGGAAACTACCTTGCGGCAGGGGGCAGTTTCCGGGTTAAAGAAGACCTTCAAAGAATTTATTTGATGGACGATGAAACATATCAGGCCCTGGAAGACTATATACTGCTTCCTGCACGTCCGCTCAAGTCATCCGGCAACGAAATATCCGGTAGCAAAACGCATAATCACATTACAAAAACCTCGAGAAGCAGTCTGGCCAATGAAGGGGAAGAAATTTTCACAAAAGAGCCTGTTGCCACCACAGGCCCCCTTGTCATAAATATCAACCTGGCCGATACCACAGAATTGCAAAAAATAAGGGGCATCGGTCAGGTGTTTAGCAGCCGGATCGTTCGTTACAGGGAGCTGCTGGGAGGGTACTATTGCACCACACAACTCCTGGAGGTATTTGGTATTGACAGCACACGCTTTGAGCAGATCAGAACCCATGTAACGGTTGACGGGGATGGCGTCCGGAAAATGAACCTCAACAAGGCTGAATTTGGAGATCTGGTACGTCACCCCTATATCGACCGCAATATAGCCAATGCCATCCTCACCCTGAGAGCACAACACGGACCTTTCGTTTCTGCGGACCAGGTCATGCAGTCTTATCTTATTGATAAATCAACATGGGAAAAGATATCACATTATGTGTATGTAAATGAGCCGGGGATTGCAAAATCATTGTGATAAACGGCTGTTAGCTATTGGC
>PWON01000234.1 GCA_003557385.1 Bacteroidales bacterium
CTGATCAGGTGTCCCCGCAGCTCTTCCAGGTGGCTCCAGAAGGTCATGGTGCCATCGATGGTACGTGCTTGTTGGTGATGCTTTTTCATGCTGTATCAGGCAGGCAATTTTAATCTTCGACCGGTTGCCTGCAAACAAAAAATACGTCTGTAAGATATACAAAAAGCCCGTATTCGCATAAACACGGGCTTCTTTTTTTATCCGGATCAACCGGTCAACTAGATCTTATTCAGGATGAATTGCTTCAACCGGGCAAACATCTGCACAAGCACCGCAGTCAGTGCATACGTCGGGATCAATTTTGTAGATATCACCTTCAGAAATAGCGTCCACGGGGCATTCATCGATACAGCTGCCACAAGCAGTGCAATCTTCATTGATTATATAAGCCATCTCTTCGTTTTTTTGGGGGTTCTTAAAATTGTTTAATTCCGCCACAAATATAATGGCTTTCGCAAAATATTGCACACTTTTTTGTTTTTTACCCATAATTTGAAATTGATTTAAATAAATCATCGGTTTTCAGCCATTTGTATGCTTGCTGAAACAAATAAATGTTGTTTTTTCCGGACATATTTGTTTTAAACATTTAACTTCGCAGCATTGATTATTTAAGGTTATCTTAACAATACAAATCGTATACAGTTTTACTGTTAAAATGTAATGAGTTATGGCCAAACAACATGATGTCCGTTCACTCGAGGATGTGGTGGTCAAGTTTGTTGGTGACTCCGGTGATGGCATGCAGCTGACCGGGACGTTGTTCTCCGAAGTGGCGGCGCTTGCCGGGAATGACCTGGCGACCTTCCCCGACTTTCCGGCTGAGATCCGGGCGCCACACAACACCATTGCCGGCGTGAGTGGTTTCCAGATGCACATGGGGAAACGAAAAATTTACACCTCGGGCGATATGTGCGATGTACTGGTGGTTATGAACCCTGCCTCTTTAAAGTCCAACCTGAAGTGGACCAAGCCTGGCGCCACCCTGGTCATAGATTCCTCCACCTTTGATGAGAAAACCATCGGGAAAGCCGGTTATACGGAAAACCCCCTCGAAGACGGTACGCTGGATGGGTATCATGTGATCAAAGCCCCCATAACGGATCTGACCAGGCAAAGTCTTGAGGAACTGGGCGTCGACAAAAGGCTGGCAGAACGGACCAAGAACATGTTTGTGCTCGGGCTGATGTTCTATCTGTTTGAACGCGATCTGGAAAAACCACTGGAATTCATTAAAATGAAATTCAGCGAAAAACCCAAAGTGGTTCAGGCCAACCAGACTGCAATGAAGGCCGGTTATCATTTTGCCGAATCCACCGAGGCGATCAAGATCACCTTCAGGGTGGATCCTGCCCCCATGAAAAAAGGCCTTTACCGGAACATTACCGGCAACGTCGCAACGGCCTGGGGTTTATTGGCTGCTTCGGAGCAAAGTGGCAGGCCTTTGTTCCTGGGATCATATCCCATCACACCTGCAACAGAAATATTGATGGAGTTGTCAAAGCATAAATCATTGGGGGCCAAAGTTTTTCAGGCAGAAGATGAGATTGCGGGAATTTGTTCGGCCATCGGGGCAAGTTTTGGTGGTTCGATGGCGGTCACCACCACTTCCGGACCCGGTCTTTCCCTGAAAAGTGAAGCGCTTGGCCTGGCGGTGATCACTGAACTTCCCCTGGTGGTGGTGAATGTGCAGCGTGCCGGTCCTTCTACAGGCATGCCTACCAAAAGTGAACAGTCCGACCTGATGCAGGCCCTGTTTGGAAGAAACGGGGAGTGTCCGCTGATGGTGATGGCCGCCTCCAGCGCTGCAAACTGCTTCTATTACGCATACCTGGCTGCAAAATATGCCATGGAGCATATGACCCCCGTGATCCTGCTTACAGACGGATACCTGGGCTTTGGATCCGAGCTGTTCAGGATCCCGGATGTCAAGGACCTGCCATCGATCAAACCACCCATGGCTGACCCCAATGATGCCAATTTCAAACCCTATCGCCGCGACGAAAAAACCCTGGTGCGCAAATGGGCGGTCCCCGGTGTGGAAGGATTGCGTCATCGTATTGGGGGGCTTGAAAAAACCAACATCGACGGCAATGTTTCCACAGACCCCCTGAACCATCAGTTGATGGTCAATATCCGCGAAGAAAAAATCTGGCGTATATCAGATTATTTGCCCTTGCTCCAGGTGCAGGGCGATCCGGAGGGCGATTTGCTGGTAGTGGGTTGGGGAGGTACCGAAGGTGCCCTGGCTTCAACCGTATCGCGGTTGCAGGAAGAAGGCCACAAAATCAGCCATGCACAGTTTAACTTTATCAAACCCCTTCCGAAAAACACCAGGGAGGTGTTGAAGCGTTTTAAAAAGATTGTGGTATGTGAATTAAACGCCGGTCAGTTCGTGAATTACCTCCGGATGTTGTACCCTGAGTATACGTATTATCAGTTTAACAAGGTACAGGGTTTGCCGTTCCATATTCAGGAACTCACCGAAACGTTCATCAAATTATTGGAGGATTAATCATGATAGATTATAATAAGATCTCGAAGTCTCCGGTAGAACTTACCAAACAGGATTTTGTAAGTGACCAGATGGTGAAGTGGTGTCCGGGTTGTGGTGCCCATGCCATTTTGGCGGCGGTGGGCAATGTGTTTCCCAAAATTGGGTACCGCAAGGAAAATTTTGCCATGGTATCCGGCATCGGTTGTTCTTCACGATTCCCCTATTACGTGGATACGTTTGGGTTTCACGGCATCCACGGGCGGGCGGCTGCCATCGCCAGCGGACTGAAAATTGCCAATCCGGGGCTCAGCGTATGGGTGGCCACCGGCGACGGCGACTCCATGGCCATTGGCGGAAACCATTTTATCCATGTGCTTCGCCGGAATATTGACATCAATATCCTGCTGTTTAACAATCAGATCTACGGGCTGACCAAAGGGCAGTTTTCACCCACTACACCGCTGGGCACGGTGACCAAAACCTCCCCTTATGGCACCATAGAGCATCCCTTTACCGTTTCAGGCCTGGTGATGGGTGCCCAGGGTACTTTCTTTGCCCGCGTGCCCGACAACAACATCAAACTGATGACCGAAGTACTGTACGAAGCGGCCAAACACAATGGGACATCGGTGGTTGAAATCCTGCAGAACTGTGTGATCTATGCCGACAAAGTCCATGAGGAGGTGACCACCCGCGACATGCGCGAAGATCGGCAATTGTTTTTGAAACATGGCGAGTCCATGATATTCGGGAAGAACCGCGACAAGGGGATCATCATGGCAGGCAACCACCTCAAAGTGGCTGAAATTGGCCAGAACGGGATCAACGAAAGCGATATCCTGGTCCATGATCAGTATAATACGGATCCCGGCATTCACCGGATGCTGGGCCGCATGAAGCTGCCAGGACAACCGGTGGCCATGGGTGTGATCCGCTCGGCGCCGGCCAATACCTACGACGATCTGACGGAACAACAGATAGAGACGGCCAAAAAAACCTCCAGGATCCAATCGGTAAATGACTTGCTCAGAAGCGGTGATACCTGGGAGATTTAAATGCAAAAAATTGATGCACATCTGCACGTGGAACTGGAAGGTCTTGATGCCGACCGGGTGATTGACTATATGGATCATCACCACATTGAAAAGTGCTGGCTGCTTACCTGGGAAGAGATGACTCCCCCGATTGATTCAATTTACCGGAACCTGCCCCCTGATGAGGTATTTGAGGCCTATGATAAACACCCCGACCGAATCGTGCCTTTTTATGCCCCCGACCCCAAAACCGGGAATCTTTCACAGAAGATCAAACGCCACAGGGAAAAAGGCCTGAAGGGTTGCGGCGAATTAAAGGTTACACATAAATGGGAAGACAGGGTTATAGGCGATTACCTGCGTGTGATCGACGCCCATGACCTGCCGTTGCTTTTTCACATGGAAGAACCCCGGATGCACTATGTACCTGCCAACTCCGGGAAATTGGAAAATCTCCTGGATGATCTGCTTAACGGGGCATTGAATGGCATCACAAAGCATTACCTGACAAGGTTTTTTAAAAATACCGGGGTGTTCAAAGGGCATATTGAAAACCAACTGACCCCTTTCCCCGGCTACCTTTACGATTTTTCGAATCTCGAAAAACGATTGCGGCAGCTCCCTGACCTGGATTTCATTGGGCACGGGCCCCATTTCTGGAATAATATTTCGAACGATCCATCCGGTGTGCTTATTCATGACAAGGGCCCGATTGATTCTTTCGGCATCATCGACCGCCTGCTGACCCGATACGAAAATTTTTATTGCGATATTTCCGGGAAAAGCGGGTTCAATGCATTGAACCGCGATCGCGACATGGCCAAGCTTTTCCTTGAAAAACATCATGCCAAAATTTTGTTTGGCACCGACAATACCGGCCTGGATTATGAGGGCCTGATCCGTTCATTCCATCTCCCTAAGGATATGATGAAAAAGATCTTTTATGAAAATGCCGACGGGTTGATAAGTGATTAAACATACATGAAGCCATGGGTATTGTTCAAAGAGACAGTTTCCGGGTAAGCCTGATCTCATATGCCGGGGCCATTATTGGTTTTCTGAACAAGGTTTTTTTGTTTACCAATTTCCTGGATACAAACCAGGTGGGCCTGGCCAACCTGATGATCACCATATCATTGATATATGCCCAGGTGGCGGCGCTGGGCTCCAGAAACATCATCACCCGTTTTTTCCCGTTTTTCAATGACCCGAAACAGAAACACCACGGTTTTTTATCCGGGGTGATCGCCCTCGCGATGGCCGGGTTTGCCATGGCCACCCTGTTGTTTTTGGGGCTGCGCAAACCCTTTTCATTGATATACCAGGAATCCAGCCCTTTGCTGGTGGAGTATGCCCTGTATTTGATTCCCCTGTCGCTGGCCACCCTGTTTTTCAATATTTTTGAATCCTACCTGCGCTGTTTGTATAAAAATGCAATCCCGACCCTGGCACACGAAGTGATACTCCGTTTGCTGATCACCATGTCCATCAGCTTGTATGCCTTGAATTTGCTGTCTTTCCCGGGGTTTGTTGCGGTGTACGTGGGGATGTATTGTTTGCCGCCGGTCATGCTGATCCTCTATTCGGCCTGGAAAGGGTTGCTGGTCATAAGACCCCGCTGGACCCCCATGCTTAAAAGGCTCGGCAGGATCATGCTGGTGTACGGATTGTATTTGCTGTTGAATAACCTGAGCGGATTTTTGCTCATCAGCATTGATTCACTGATGGTGGCGGGAATGATTGATCTTGGGGCTGCCGGGATCTATACCACCATGATCTTTATGACCTCTGTGATGCTCATTCCCTACCGGTCGATGGTCAAAGTATCCGGGCCCCTGGTTGCAGGGTTCTGGAAGTCCAGGGCATTCGGGAAAATGCAGGAGTTATATAAAAAGGCCAGCGCAGGGAATCTGGTGGTGGGGGCTACAATCTTTATTTTGTTGTGGGTCAACCTGGATTCGATCTTCCGGTTTATGCCCGATGACTACATTGCCGGCCGCTATGTTTTTTTGATGCTGGGCATTGGAAAATTGTTTGACATGAGTGCCGGGTTAAATGCCACCATCCTGTATACGTCAAAGAAATACCGGTATGATCTCTATTTTACGATTGCCATGGTGGCTTTTGCTTTTGTGGCAAACCGCCTGTTCATACCCCGCTGGGGCATTGATGGCGCGGCCTTTGCCAGCATGCTCACCTTGATTGTTTTCAACCTGGTGCGCATCATCTTTATATGGCGCCATTTCCGCATACAGCCTTTTGTGGGCAGGCAGATATGGGTCCCTGTTTTGATGGTTGCCATCATGGGCTTGTCCGGACTGGTGGGAACAGCGGGTCCGGTTTATGCTGACATTGTCGTGCGTTCGTCTCTAGCCATGGCATTGTTCCTGTTCCCGGTGTGGCGCCTGCAAATATCGCCTGAACTGAACCGGTGGACTGAAGCACGGATCAGGTGGCTTGCAGGCCGTTAAAATGAATAGCATGTTCAGGATCATTGCAAGAAAAACCAGTGTATACACCACAATCGCCTATTTTTATATGAGGAGGGCCTTCGCGCGGCATCCCCGGTGTAAGAAACGATGGACCTTTGATTATGATGCGAAGCAAACCTTCGGGCAATGGATCGCCGGCATACCATCAGACAAGGTCTTTGTGCATGTGGCCCTCTCTTCCGTAAACCGGTTTTCTGAAACAAAAAAAGCATATCCCTGGTTGCGCGACCTGTTGCTGAAGCATTTCAGCACGGTGTCGTCGCAGGCCTTTACCCCGGGTGTGAGAAAAACCAAGGTGTTTGACCCGGACAAGGAAGTACCTGCATACGGGGCTTTTGCCCGCTTGTTTTTCAAGGACATGGGGTTTCGCAATCACGATCCCTGCTATTCGATCATGGCCATTGGTGGTGACAGTTTCCGGGAAGAGGATTTTTCATTTTCCCCCAATGGGATCTTTCGTCAAATGATTGAACAGGATTTTTATTGCATCAATATTGGCCTGGAATATGTTACCTGCAGTGTCATGCATTTTGTGGAATATGAGCAACAAGTGCCTTACCTGAGGTTTTTTGATGATACATATTATATACAGTCAGGCAAGGCCACACGAAAGATCAACTATCCGGTCCATGATAACCGGGGCGCTTATTCTGTGAAGGGTTATGTGTGGTGGAACAAGCTCCGGCTCATGAAAGATTTGTCCAATACCGGCATTGTGCAATCTGTGAATATAAAGGGGGTGCGCTTATATGGTTTTGGCATGCGGCAACTGTATGATTTTGTTACCCGCAAGGTACAGTCCGATCCGTTTTACCTGATCAAATGGTAGGTTTCTTCTTGTATTTTCCAACGTCCCCCTGCCGCGGGTTCTAAGTGCAAAAGGTTTATATTTGTATACAATCGGCAGCATATGTCTCAAAGGGTTTTTAAATCATACAGGATGGCCGGTGCCGATGGCACAACACACAGAAACTGGTTGCACCGGGCGCGTGGACATTTCAACACGATGGTGCTGCTCAATTCCAATGGCTATACATCCGACAGGTACGGCAGCATCCCATGGGTATACGGCCTGGGTGCCCGGGAGGCCTTTGTGGGGAAGCAGGAGAATGTGTTCCCAGGCCTGAAAAAATTTACAGATTCACACCAGGACTGGTTGTTTGGTTTTTTTTCATATGAACTTAAAAACCAGCTGGAGAAGCTTTCTTCAAAAAACCCCGACCATACCGGCTGGCCCCTTTGCCATTTTTTCAGGCCGCAGGTGCTGATCATGCCCGAACCGGAAGGAATCCGGATCGGCACATTGCCCGGACATCCTGTGTTTTCCGATCCTGACCGGGTGTTTGACATGCTCCGGAAAGCCAAACCCTTTCCCCAATGCCCCAACAATCCGGTAAACATTCAGGCCCGTGTTGACAAGGTGCGCTATCTGAAACAGTTGAAAGCAATTAAAGAGCACATTCAGGCGGGCGATGTGTATGAGATGAATTATTGCATTGAATTTTTTGCCGAGGATGCCGGCATTGATCCTGTGATGGCGTATGATGCGTTGAACAATGTTTCTAAAACGCCTTTTTCATGCTTTTATACGATGGATCAAAAATACCTGATGTGTGCCAGTCCGGAACGGTTTATGCGAAAACAGGGAACCAGGCTGATCTCTCAGCCAATCAAGGGCACAAGTGCCCGGGGCGCAAGCTGCAAAGAAGACATGCGCCTGCGGCGTGAATTGTTTGATGATCCCAAGGAGCGCAGCGAAAATGTGATGATCGTTGACCTGGTCCGAAATGACCTGTCGCGCACTGCGGTCAAAGACAGCGTCAGGGTCGAGGAACTTTTTGGGATATACCCATTTAAACAGGTCAACCAGATGATCTCGACGGTCACCTCAAAACTGCATCCTGACTGCCACTACCTGGATGCCGTTGAAAAGGCATTCCCGATGGGCTCCATGACAGGCGCCCCAAAGTACCGTGCCATGCAGCTGATCGACGCCTTTGAAGACAGCTGCAGGGGGCTTTATTCCGGTGCCGTGGGCTATATCAGTCCCGAAAAAAATTTCGATTTCAACGTGGTGATACGAAGCATTGTATATAATGAAAAAAACCGCTATCTTTCCTACATGGCCGGTAGTGCTATAACCATTGGCTCAGACCCTGAACGGGAATATGAGGAGAGTTTGCTGAAGGCAGGAGCGATGGGGAGGGTTTTGGGGAAGGAGTAGTTAGTAGTTAGTATTTAGTAATTAGTAGTTAGTATATTGTGGTTGGTAGAATAAGTTTGGTGGGTGGTTGTGTGAAAAAAGGGTTATTAACAGAACGTTTTGGTATGAAAAAGTTTTATGTTTTGTTTGTTTGTATTGCCGGGATTGTCATGATTATGATATCGCCGGGGTGGGTGCAGGCCGGTGAGCGGGATGTGCATGATTTGTCGACACGTGAACGGATTTTTGTGGGTGGCTTTTTGGGAGCGCAGTTTGGAACATTTACCACGGTCAGCCTCAGCCTGCATGCCGGATACCGGATTA
>PWON01000093.1 GCA_003557385.1 Bacteroidales bacterium
AAAAAGAATAACCCCTTAATTCTTAATATATTAAAGACTTACGGTATAATAACTGTTGGTCTTTTTGTCAATGCAATCGCATGGACAGCCTTTTTACTGCCTTCTAAAATTGTTGGGGGCGGCATTACGGGTTTGTCAGCCCTGATCTTTTATGCAACGGACATTCCGGTCGCCATCCCGTTTTTTGTCATGAATGTAATACTGCTGGCCATTGGGATAAAAAGTCTTGGGCTTGGTTTTGGGATCAAGACCGTTTACGGGGCTGTCGTTTTGTCTGTGTTTTTTGGGATACTGCAACCCCTGATCACTGAACCCATTGTGGATGACAGGTTCATGTCCGCCATACTGGGGGGTATCTTGAGTGGCGCTTCGGTTGGTTTGGTTTTTACACAAGGCGGGAGTACAGGGGGTACCGACATTATTGCCATGATCATCAACAAATACAGGAACATCAGTCATGGCCGGATTATCCTGTACCTCGACCTGATCATTATATCTTCTTCTTATTTCCTGTTTCAGTCACTGGAGGTGATGGTGTATGGCTATGTAACCATGGCCGTGGCATCCTATTCGATTGACATGCTTTTGATGGGTCACCGCCGCAGTGTCCAGCTGTTTATTTTCTCTCCAAAGTATGAGCTCATTGCCGAACGCATTGCCAATGATATTGGCAGGGGTGTCACCTTAATAAATGGCCAGGGGTGGTACAGCAAGGAGGAAAGTGCCGTGTTGGTTGTAGTGGTGAAAAGGCATGAGAGTTCTATGGTGTTTCGTACGATCAAGGAAGTAGATTCTGAGGCATTTATTACAGTGGCCAGTGTCATGGGGGTATACGGCAAAGGGTTCGATCCTATAAAATACTAAATATCAAGGATTAAGCCTGCCTTTGTTTCGGTATAAAACAATTAATATTCCCAAATAAATGCATATCTTTGTATCTTGATTAGAATCAAACATGTATGAATAGAGTTTTAGGAGATCTTCAGCCCCAAAGGGTATGGGAATTGTTCGAAGATATATGCCAGGTGCCGCGTCCCTCAAAAAAAGAAGAACGGATTTTGGATTTTCTTATTGGTTTTGCCAGGAATCTTGGACTGGAATATGCACAAGACAAAGCAGGAAACCTGGTCATCAGGAAATCAGCCAGCCCTGGCTATGAAAATTGTGTCCCGGTGGTGCTTCAAAGCCATGTGGATATGGTATGCGAGAAAAATGAGGGGGTGAAGCATGATTTTGACAAAGATCCAATACAACCCCGGATAGAAAACGGTTGGGTAAAAGGAACGGGTACTACCCTGGGTGCGGATGATGGCATAGGGATGGCTGCACAATTGGCTATCCTGGAATCCGGAAGCATTGAACACGGGCCCATTGAATGTCTGTTTACGGTTGATGAAGAAACGGGTCTCACGGGTGCTTTTAATCTTTCCAGTGAGCTTATAAAGGGGCGCATCCTTCTGAACCTCGATTCGGAGGATGATGGCGAATTATTCATTGGCTGTGCAGGTGGTATTGAAACCATGGTCTCTCTTGGCTATGACACAGTGGGTACTGAAGCAGACCATGAAGCTTTCCAGATATCTGTTACCGGACTGACCGGAGGGCATTCAGGTGATGATATACACAAAGGCCGGGGGAATGCCATTAAAATCCTGAACCGCTTGCTCTGGAATGCAGAAAAAATGCAAGAACTGAGGCTGGCGGAAATCAAAGGGGGCAACCTGCATAATGCCATTGCCCGCGAAGCATTTGCCTCTGTGACTGTTCCCAAGCGACATAAAAAAGCCTTTGTTGAATTGTGTGAGGTCCTTGGTGGGGAGATCAAACATGCGATGAAAAAAAACGAGCCTGACCTGAGAATCGATGTGAAAGAAAATGTCATGCCTGAAACACTCATCGATTATGATGTGCAGAAGAATCTTCTGCTGTCCTTATATGCGTGCCCACATGGGGTAATGGCCTGGTCGCCCAATATTCCCAATCTTGTGGAAACATCAACCAATCTTGCTTCCATAAAGATGACAGGCGCTGAAATTGTTGTGACCACCAGCCAGCGCAGTTCCCTTGAGACTGGTAAACGGGATATTGCCGACATGGTAGCCAGTGCGTTTCAGCTGGCCGGTGCCCGGGTGAAGCACAGCGACGGATACCCTGGTTGGGAGCCTGATATGGATTCAGCCATTTTGTCGGTTACGCGCAAGGCATATACAAAGCTTTTCGGGGAGGATCCCAAGGTGCTGGTTATTCATGCCGGACTGGAATGCGGGATCATTGGCGAAAAATTCCCGGGCATGGATATGATTTCTTACGGTCCCACGATCAAGGGTGCACATTCACCGGATGAACGCCTTGAAATCGACACCGTCGCCAAATTCTGGGACCTGACCCTTGAGGTTTTGAAAAACATACCAAAGGCCTAACGTGTCATAATGGTTTTTTATGCTTGTTCGAGGTTCATCCCGAACAGGATCCCCAGGTGTTTTTTAACCTTTGATTTTATTCCTTCCATGTCGAAAGATTGGCCAAGTTCTGCCTGCATCGAAGTCGCTTTTTTGTCTGTAAAGCCACACGGGTTAATCAGATCAAAATAACTTAAGTCTGTATTGACATTAAAGGCAAAGCCGTGCATGGTTACCCAGCGGCTGCTCCGGATTCCAATGGCACATATTTTCCTTGCCTTTGCGGGAATGTCGGGTTCAAGCCAAACCCCGGAGGCACCTTGCAAGCGTTCTCCCTGCAGGCCATATTCAGCAATGGTAAGTATGATGGCTTCTTCCAGCCGGTGAACATATTGATGAATATCAGGAGAAAAATTATCCAGGTCCAGGATAGGGTATCCGACGATCTGCCCGGGTCCATGATAGGTGATGTCGCCGCCCCGGTTGATCTTGTAAAAGGTGGCTTGCTTGTTCTGCAACTCCAGCATGTTTGCCAGCAGGTTGTTTTCAGAACCGCTTTTCCCCATCGTGTATACATGCGGATGCTCGCAAAACAACAAATAATTTGGGGTTGGCTGCAATGATTCAGGGTGTGCCCGGTTGTGTAATTTCTGGTCAATGATCTCCTGGAACAGTTCTTCCTGGTAGTCCCAGGCCTTTTTATAATCTACAGAACCAAGGTCGCGGAAAGTAACGGATGTGTTTTTCACGGGTAAAAGGGTTTTTGCAAAAATACACAGAATGGAGATAAAAACGTATTTTGCCTATCTTTACATTACAATGGATGCAAACAACATACCCACAGAAATCATGTCCCCTGCCGGATCTTTTGAGTCGCTGATGGCGGCCATTCAGGGTGGGGCAGATGCCGTGTATTTTGGTGCAGGCAAATTGAACATGCGCAGCCGTTCTTCGCAGAATTTCTCCTTACAGGATTTACACCAGATTGCAACCATTTGCATGGAGCATGGGGTGAAATCCTATCTTACCCTCAATACCATTATTTATGATGAAGAGATCCAGGAAATGCGTGAAATGGTGGATCAGGCCAAAGAAGTGGGTGTGGATGCCATCATTGCATCAGATATTTCTGTAATGGAGTACGCACGCAGCCAGGGTGTCCGGATACATGTCAGCACCCAGTGCAACATAACCAACCTTGAGGCGGTCAGGTTTTATGCCCAATATGGGGATGTTATGGTTCTGGCCCGCGAACTGACACTCGAGCAGGTGTATCATATTGCACAAGGTATCTGCAAAGATGGTATCAAGGGGCCTGGCGGGGAAAATGTAGCGCTCGAAATGTTTATTCACGGTGCCTTGTGCATGGCTGTGAGCGGGAAATGCTATCTGAGCCTTGACAACATGAACTTTTCTGCCAACCGTGGTGCCTGCCTGCAATTGTGCCGCCGCGCTTACCTGGTGACCGATAAAGACGAGGGTTATGAACTGGAGGTGGATCATCAATACATTATGTCGCCCAAGGATTTATGCACCATTGGCTTTATCGACAAAATCATCCGGGCAGGGGTACGGATATTTAAGATTGAGGGGCGCGGCCGGGGGCCGGATTATGTAAAAACGGTAACCCAATGCTATCAGGAAGCCATCGCCTCAATCAAGGATGGCACCTATAGCAAAGAAAAAGTGGAAGCCTGGACGGTGCGTCTGAAGGGGGTCTTCAACAGGGGTTTCTGGGATGGATATTACCTTGGAAGGACAATGGGTGAGTGGTCTGAACGTTACGGTTCACAATCTACAAGGCGAAAGCAATATGTTGGAAAGGTGACCAATTACTTTTCAAAACTGCAAGTGGCTGAAATCACCCTGGAAACCCGGGATCTTGCCAAAGGTGATGAAATTATGTTTACAGGGCCAACAACCGGGGTTTTGGAATGCAAAGCCAGCGAGATCCGCGTTGAAAACCTGTCGGTGAATGTTGCCGGTAAAGGGGAGAAATGCTCGGTACGGGTACCGGAATTGGTCCGGCGGGGCGATAAGGTGTTTATAATCGTATCGGAGCAGGAGTTGTTTTAAATAATAAAAAAGGGGACCCGGCATTTTCGGGCCCCCTTCTTAAAAATAAACAACAGTTAACCAATGTTCTTTACTCCTGGTGTACCTCGTAGCGGTATACCGGCCCTGTAAGATCCAGAATAACGGTATACATTCCTGCGGTTTCAATGGGAATGTCATTGCCAAATCCAAAGTACATCAATACGCCTTCTTCGTCGGCATCTTCATCTATCCCCATATTCAATCCGGCAGGCGGGTCCCAGGCTCCATTGGCCCTGAATTTGAAATGCCCGGGTTCCAGCTGGAGGGTAACAAAATACCTCACTTTCCAGGTTTCTTCAAAATATTCAAGGTCAACCTCCATCGGTACGTCGGTGTCCCAGCCTTCGGCTGCGCTGCCGATCAGCGCCCATTCTGTCTTGAACTGTTCGTGTGTAAATTCGTTGAGGTCCACATTAATTTTATACACTCCTGCTTCCTCGGCGATAATGTTTGCACCATCGGGTTGCAGATTGCCATCGGCGTCGTCATCCCCCCAGTTGACATCCCAGCTTCCCTGGGCAAACTTGTATTCAACTGCGTCTTGCTGGAAGAAGAAATAGCCTTCGTAAATGCCGTCTTGCTCCGGAGAATACACCACAGTCTGATCGTTGGCCGGATCCCATCCCTGGTAGCTGCCCGGAACGTTGAGAATGGCTGGCTCTGTGACAGATTCATAGGTTGTGATGTTGAGCTCAATGGGGGCAGAATACATCCAGGTATGTTCAGATGCCCTGGTAAGGAAAGAGAAAACACGAAATGAAACCTCAGCCGTTTCGAATGGCTCAACGCCAAGACGGTTGACAACAAGACGGTTCATGGCACCAACTGTTATGTCGTAAGAGGTTCCACGGGTTTCAGCAATGTCGATAATGCTTTCCGGATTCTGCCACCCGTTATCTGCCAGGGTTGCCTGCAAAAGATATCGTGCATCCGGCAGTCCTTCGGTGCGGTATTCTGCTGCACTCCACTCAAATGAGAACAAGGTCTGTTCTGCCTCCTCTTCCTTAAGTGTGTAAGAACCGCCTGAATCAGGACTTGTGATGGCCGGAGCCACCGCTTCGTCCATATTCAGGACATGATCTTTGTCTTCCTCACAGGAATGCAGGATGCCTATCCCAAAAATGATTGCGAGAATTAATGCTGTTCTTTTCATTATTGTTTGTTTTTTTATTTCTATTTGAAGTCCGGGTTTAAAACAAGGGCCCGGGTCGTGAACGGATTACTAGATTAATTGTATCCCGGGTTTTGATCCAGGTTTGGATTGGCCGTAACATCTGCGTCCGGAATGGGGAAGATGTTGTACCGCTCATTGGTCGGCAAGCCATCACGTGATTCACCTTTCCAGGACCAGATATATGCATCGCCCGCAAACCTTCCAAATCGCACCAGGTCAGTTCGCCTGTGGTTCTCCCAGTACAATTCCCTGCCTCGTTCATCCAGGATAAAGTTCAGGGTGAGTTGCGCGCTTGTGATGTTCCCCGAATCATTGCCAAAGGCCCTTTCCCTGATGGCATTTACAAATTCCAGGGCAGTGTTGGCATCGCCGCCTGAACCACCCCGGAGCACAGCCTCTGCATACATCAGGTAAACATCTGCAAGCCGGAATACCGGAAAATCGGTGTCAGCAAATTGAAGGTTACTGCCCGGGAGGTCATCTCTTGTCAGGTTGGTAAACTTACGCAGGGCATAACCGTTCTGGAAGTCTGACAGGTTGTTGATTTCCAGTGTTTGGCCCTGTGTAAAAAACATGGCTCGTCCATCACCGTCATCAAACAATGAAACAAATTCAGGAGTAGTGCGTAAGCCACCCCAGCCATCGTCCACACCGGAGTCAGCTACTTCCATATCGCCACCGATGGAAGCTTTGATCAGGAAGGTAGTGCCGCCATAGGTTTGTGTTTCGATGCCGTGGTAGGGGACACGCATGATGATTTCATTGTCGCTCAGGTAATTGTCAGCATTGAATAGATGGGCATACTCATCTTCGAGTGCATACCCGCTATTGATGATCTGATTCAGATAAGCAATGGCTTCGGTGTACTTGGCTTGATTCGTATAAATTTCTGCATTCATGTATAACTTACTCAGCAGCATCCAGGCAGCAGCCTTGTCTACACGCCCGTAATCATTGGTGCGGGGATCTTTCATCATGGGGTAAACTTCCTTGAGTTCAGTTTCCAGGTAGTTGAAAAGATCGGCTGCGCTGATCTGTTCTGGTAAGAAGGCCCCGATGGGATCTTTATCAGTTGCAAAAGGCACGTTGCCAAATATGTCGAGCGCATGCCAGTAACTGAATGCCCGCAAGAAACGTGCTTCGGCACGATACACCCGGATATCTTCTCTGAGCTGACCAGTAACGCCCCTGTCGTCCAGCACATCATCTGCTGTTTGACGGATGTATTCGTTGGCCAGCGCGATCTGGTAAAAGATACGGTAATACATGGCCGCGATAAATACGTCGCTGGCTCCCCAGCTCTGATACACGAAATCTTTGATCGTCTGGTCGTCCCAGCCGATTACGGCTTCATCGGTGGTGAGTACCTGGTGATAGTACAATGCACGAAGGTATTGTCCGAAGCCTTCGTCAATCCCACTGATGTCGGCCATGCCTGCAGGACCCTGCTGTCCGGAAACAGCCAGCCCGGCGTATAATTTTGCCAGGATCTGACGGTAAGCCTCCGGGTCTTCAAAAATATCTGCAGCGGTAATCTCCGTGTCATCCAGTGGGACTGTGTCCAGGTCTTTCATACAGGATAAAAACACGAAAAGGAAGGCTGCGCTTATGATGATTATTGATTTTATCTTTTTCATAATGCTTTCTGTTATTGGTTACTAAAACTGGAGGTTGACATTCAGCACAAAGACCCTTGGCCTGGGATAGATGTTGTTGTCTATTCCATTGAACACTTCGGGGTCGAGTCCTTCATATCCTGTAATCATAAAGGCGTTTTGCACAATGGCCGACAGGCTCAGGTTGGCGCCTGTATTCATTACGTTGTAAAAGTTATATCCAAGAGTTATGTGGTCCATCTTGAAGAAGGAACCGTCCTGGATATAAAAGCTTGACAGGTATTGCGCCTGGTTAAACATGATGTCGAGCGCATCTGCAGTGATGTTGCTCAGATAGGGGCCCTCCGGACGGTGAAGCCTGCTCAGTTCGCCGTTCATTGAGCTTACGTTGTTGTACACGTAATTGCCAAGGCTGGCACGGCCTGCAAATGAAAACGTCCAGTTTTTATAATGCAACTCAGATGTGAGGCCAAAATAATACTTGGGTATGGGACTCTTGAAATGGACCAGGTCGGCAGAGCTGATCTCCCCATCTCCGCTGATGTCGATATACACCCCCTCAATGGGGTTGCCATCTTCATCGTACACTTGTTGGTAAATATAGAAGGCATTGGGAGACTGCCCGACACTGTGGATCTGCGCAAAGTTGCCCACCCCGCCGGAAATTCCACCGGTTTGTACTCCAATGTAAGTAGGATCATCCACGGCAGTGAGCCTGGTGATTTTCGTGTCGTTGTAGGTAGCATTGAACCCGAGTTCCCAGCGCAGGTTGTCCCTGACGATCGGGCGGGTAAATATGCTGAATTCCACCCCTTTGTTTTCCATGCTGCCAATGTTGGTCAGAATAAAGTTGGTCAGGTTGGTGCCTGCAGGGATGGGGATGAAGTTGATCAGGTCTTCTGTTTCGCGGAAATAGATATCAATGGAGCCGTAATACCTGTCTTCAAACAATGCATAATCGATCCCTGCATTGTAAGTGGTGGTTTCTTCCCATTTGATGTTGGCATCATAACCTTCCGGACGCCAGGTGGAGAGGAAGTTGCCGAGGCCAAAAGGATAGCTGGCCCCTTCGCGGCTGCGCGTATAACGGGCCAGGTAGGGATAATAGTCACCACCGATATTTTGTTGCCCCGTAACACCATAACCCAGCCTGAGTTTCAGTTCATTGAACTGAGGCAATGCATCCATGAAACTTTCCTGGTCGATCCGCCATGCAAAGGCTGCCGAAGGGAATATGCCGGAGCGTGTTTCGGGCGAGAAACGGGAAGTATGGTCGTTACGCAGTGTAAAGGTTAAAATGTAACGGTTCTTGAAGTAGTAGTTTGCCCTTCCGAAGAAGGAGATCAGGTAGTGCTCGCTTTCGTACTCCAGGTCTTGAAACACCCTGAAATCGGTTCCGGCAAGGTTGCCCTCAATATTGCTTGAATAGCTGAAACCCTTTAGCCAGAAGTGCTGCCAGGAGTAACCTGCCATAACATCAAAACGGCTGTCAATCGATGGAATCGATCTTTCATAATTCATATAGAAATCGATCAATTCGTTTTTCCTTTCCTGACCATATTCGCCGATAGAACCACCGCTGACATAAGCCCATGCAGCGTAATCGGGTGTAAAGTTTGTGCCTTCCGACTTGGAATAATCATAGGCCACATTCAAGTTGGCCTTGAGATCCGGTAGCCAGTGCAGCCTGTAGTCCAGCTGGGCATTTCCAATGAAACGGTTTACAGTGGATTCGTTGTTGGTGAGATCCAGCAGGGCAACCGGATTGCTGGTTGCTACAGCTTTAGGGATTCCCGCTTCTTCCCAGGTGAAATAGCCGCCAAATTTTCCGTCTTCAACCATCACGGGCTGTGTTGGGTCAAACATGACGGCGGCACCAATAGCCCCCTCGTTGGCAAACTGGTTCTCAATATTCACCCCACGCAAGTTCAGGTTAACGTTCAGGTGATCGTCGAGCAGGCTGGGGTTTAAATTGATTGACATGGAAGCCCTTTCGATGTGGTCCCTTTTCAGAACACCTTCCTCAGCTTTGTAACCAATGGCGACACGATAAGGAATGCTTCTGTAAGCTCCGGTAGCGCTAAATGTATGGTCATGGGCAATGGCATCCCGGAATATCTGGTCTTGCCATACGGTGTTTGCATCGCCCAGCATGCCTGTAACGGCCGGCCGGTCTGCGTAACGCTCGTTGATCAGGTCGCGGAACCGTTCTGCGCTGAGTACATCAGCTGTCCTGATATTTGAAGACAAAGAGTAGGTGCCTGCATAATTCAGTTGCAAAGGCATGTCCTTTTTCCCTTGTTTGGTGGTGATGATGATTACCCCGTTGGAAGCCCTTGAGCCGTAGATGGCTGTTGCTGAGGCATCTTTTAGAACGGTAAATGTTTCAATGTCGTTGGGGTTGATTGTGGAAAGCGGGTTCCTTAGTCCCGGAACACCTGCGCTTTCGATCGGAACCCCGTCAATGACAATGAGCGGGTCGTTGTCGGCCGACAAAGATGAACCTCCCCTGATGCGAATGGTTTCACCGCTTCCCGGTGCACCTCCTGCAGATGTTATCTGCACACCAGGCATTTTGCCACGGAGGAGCTCAGCGGGGGTGGTGATATTGCCCCTGTTGAAATCGCGGTCGCCAACTACAGAAACGGAGCCTGTGGCATCTTCCCTGCGTTGAACACCGTAGCCGATCACAACAAACTCTTCCAGGATTTCAATATCGAGCATCAGCTCAAAATTGATGGTTACCGTTTCACCGGCACCAACAGTAAGGGTGCGCACCAGCGGTTCATAACCCAGAAAGCTGCCCACCAGGATCACTTCTCCTGCGGGGACACTCAATGTGAACTCCCCATCGATATCAGTGACAGTTCCAATGGTGGTCCCCTGGATGATTACGTTAGCCCCGGGTAAGGTTTCGCCAGTTTGCAAATCGCTGACGACCCCGGTAACTGTACCTCTTTGTGCAAATGCAAATGAGCTGATAAGCAGCATCATAAGCAAAGGCAACATGCGTTTGGTTGGTTTTGTCATATGTATAGTGTATTTAGATTAGTGATATATATGTCTGTAGGTTCCGCAAAGATAATAAAAAAAAAGATTTTTTTTGCTTTCTTACCATTGAGTATCAGTTTTTTCCGTATTTATTCCCGCAAACGTTTGCGGTACGGTTTGTTGTTTTTGGCATCATAATGATACTCCTTATAACACTTCAGGGGATATTTTGGTTTAAAACATTGATCAGATCATGCCGGCATGCGGTTTTTTTCTAATTTTACAAGAGCAACTTTGGTTATTCAAACCCGGGCGTATGACTTCAAAACAGATATCTATCCGTGATATAGCCAAATCTCTGGGTATATCCCCATCAACCGTATCAAGGGCCTTAAAAAATCACCCCGACATTAATGAGGCCACTTGTAAAAAGGTCCAGGAGTATGCCCAGCGGGTGCATTACCGGCCAAATGTGCTGGCCCTCGGGCTAAAACATCAGCGCTCCATGACCATAGGGGTGATTATTCCTGAAATCATGCACCATTTTTTTTCATCCATCATCAGTGGCATTGAAGACCTGGCATATGGCAAAGGCTACCGGGTCATGATATGCCAATCGAATGAGGATTATCTTCGTGAAGTGATCAATGTACAGGCCCTGTTGGATCACCGGGTAGATGGCCTGTTGATCTCCATCAGCAAAAGCACCCTCGATTATAATCACTTCAAGCAAGTGGTCAAACATGACATCCCCATCGTGTTTCTGGACAGGATTTGCAATGAAATTTCTTCCGATCGTGTGGTTACAAATGATTATGAAGGCGCCCGAATGCTTGTTGCACATCTTCTGAAAAGTGGCCGCAGCCGCATTCTTCATTTGGCCGGACCCAAGCATTTATCTGTCGGACATGAACGTTATCAGGGATATGTGCGTGCCTTGAAAGAATTTCGCATGCAGGTTGATGAAGAACTGGTTTTGCGGTGCGACACGCCTTCCAAGGTAGAGGCCCGCAAAAATCAGATCCTTGCCCTGGCCGGTAAAATTGACGGCATTTTTGCAGTGAATGACATGACGGCTGTGGCAGCCATGCGATTATTGCAGGATAATGGGTTTGATGTGCCACAAAATATAGCTTTGGCAGGCTTTGGAGATGATCCCATAGCCACCATGGTGCGGCCCATGTTAACCACGGTTGAACAAAGGGGTTATGATATGGGCAGTGAGGCTGCCCGCCTGCTGATCAAACGCCTTACGGACAAAGAAGAAATGTCTTTCCAGACAAAGGTTTTTCCGGCGTTTCTGAAAATCAGGGAATCAGGCTAATCCATCACCAGCACTTTCCCTTCCATCTCTTCCGGGGCATCCAGGCCCATCATGTAAAGTATGGTTGGTGCCAGATCTGCCAGGCGACCTGATCGAATCTTTTTAAATATATTATGGATTAGCCAGCAAGGCACAGGATTGGTTGTGTGTGCCGTATTGGGTGATCCGTCGGAGTTCAGTCCGTAATCTGCATTTCCATGGTCGGCCGTAATAATCATCCCATAGTTGTTGGCCAGACCGGCCTCCACCACTTCCTGCAAGCATGAATCAACCGTTTCCAGCGCTTCCTTTATGGCTTCCACTACACCGGTATGTCCAACCATGTCGGCATTGGCAAAATTCAGGCAGATAAAATCATGTTTGCCGGTTTCAATTTCCCGGATTACCGCATTTTTTACTTCCGGCGCACTCATGGCAGGTTGCAGATCGTAAGTGGCTACCTTGGGAGAGGGGATCATGACCCTTTCTTCTCCATCGAAGGTTTGCTCCCGGCCTCCACTGAAAAAGAAAGTCACATGGGGATATTTTTCTGTTTCCGCAATGCGGAGTTGCGTTTTCCCAGCCCTGGCAAGGATCTCTCCCAGGGTGTTTTTCAGATCTTCCTTTTCAAAGGCCACTTTCACCTCTTTAAAGGATTTGTCATATTCGGTCATGGTCACATAATGCAACGGCATGGTGTTCATGCCTTGATCGGACATGTTTTGCTGGGTAAGTACCGTTGTGATCTCGCGCAAGCGATCGGTCCGGAAATTGAAACAGATTACTACGTCGTCCTCACTTACTGTGGCCAGGGGTTTCCCTGCATCATCGGTGATCACTTTGGGTTTGATGAATTCATCGGTCACGTTATCATCATACGAGGCCTGTATGGCTTCGATGGCACTTTTAAAGGATGCCCCCTTTCCCTCCAAAAGCATGTCATAGGCAATTTTGATCCTGTCCCATCGCTTGTCACGGTCCATGGCATAATAACGGCCACAAACCGTGGCAATGGCGCCGGTTGTTTTTTTCATGTATGCTTCCAGTTCCCGGATAAAGCCCTTGCCGCTTTTTGGATCGGTATCCCTTCCGTCTGTAAAGGCATGTATATACAAGTCATCAAAATCAAGCTGCTTGGCCATATCACACAGCCCAAACAAATGGTCCATGGCCGAATGAACACCCCCATCGGATACCAGGCCGAACAAGTGAACCTTCTTGCCATGATCCTTTGCGTAGTTGAAGGCATCTTTTAATACCTTATTTTCCTGAAGTGACTTGTCCTGAACCGCCTTGCTGATTTTTACCAGATCCTGGTATACAATCCTTCCTGCACCCATATTCAGGTGCCCAACTTCAGAATTGCCCATTTGCCCGTCCGGCAGTCCTACGTCCTCCCCCGATGTCCGCAGCAAGGTATTTGGAGTGTTTGAGTAAAGGCTTTTTGTAAATGGTACGTTGGCATGATGGATGATATCGGCTTTGCTTTCATCGCCCTTTCCCCAGCCATCCAAAATCACCAGCATTATTTTCTGATTCCCCATGTGTATGCAAATACTTTATCAAATTAAACAATGACCGTTCCAAGTTATGTTTACCATTCGTGCAAACTCATCTCATAACCGCAATCCAACCACAAAACCCGACCAACCACTAAATAATAAATACTAATCACCAAATACTAATTACTAATTACTAATCCCCCCTTCTTCCTACCCGGTGCTCCGAATGGCTTCCACCGGATCCAGCCGTGCAGCAGACCACGCAGGGACAAATCCTGATACCAGGCCGATTATGGCTGAAACATTTATTCCCAGGATGATGTTGGACGCACTTAATATAAAATCGATTTCGAATACATTGGCCACAATGGCTGTTCCCACAAACACCAGCAAGAGGCCAACGCTGCCGCCCATGACACTTAATAAAACGGCTTCGAACAGGAATTGCCACAGGATAAAATAATTTTTTGCCCCCAGTGCCTTTTGAATGCCGATGATGCTGGTACGCTCCCGGACGCTGACAAACATGATGTTGGCGATGCCAAACCCACCCACCAGGATGGAGAACCCTCCTATGATCCAACCGGCCAGGGTAATGATGGCAAATAATCCATCGAATCCCTGGGACAACAAACTGGTTTCATTCAATGAAAAATTATTATCTGCAACAGGAGACAGCCTGCGGATTGACCGCATAACCCCGGTAAGTTCATCGATCATTTCGGCATTGGAGATCCCCGGATGGGCTTTGGCCATAATGAACGGATTGAATCTGTCCTGATTGATATTGATGAATTGTGCCAGGTAATTGATTGGAAGAATCATCGAATTATCATGGCTGTTGCCAAATCCGCCCAACCCTTCCTGTTCAAACACACCAACCACGGTGGTATTGTGCCCGAAAACCTTAACAGTACGACCAATGGGGTCAATACCAGGAAACAGATTTTCTGCCAGGTCAAAACCAATGACGGCTACATTCCTGCCCGTGGCTGATTCCAGCGATGAAAAAAACCGGCCGTCAGCCATTTCGAAATTACGAACCTGGTCGTAATCGGCAGATACACCTACAATGCTTACGTTATCAATACTGGTATTCAGGTATTCAACGCGCCGGCTGGTTGATGCAAGGAATGCAGCTGCCTCGACGGTAACGGAACGTTTTTGCAGTTCATCAAGTTCGCCAAGCTGCGGAACAGGCCGGCTTACATAATCCCACCATCTGAAATCAGTATTGAAGGTCCAGGGCCATTTCTGAATGTACACTACATTGTCTCCAAGGGCCGTAATACTTGCACGTATTTGTTTTTCCAACGAATCCACTACAGAGAAAACAGATATGATGGCAAATATCCCAATGGTGATCCCCAACAATGTTAAAACAGTGCGCAGTTTATTTGCAATCACCGAAGTAACGGCGAATATGACCCCTTCTCTGATTAATTTGATGATTAATATCATGACTGCGAACTCACCCTGGATTTATGATTCTTAAATACCCTGAAATATAAACGAATGGGTTGTTTTTTTTGTTGCCGGGTATTTTTTTATTTGGCAAGCTAAATTACAGATTATTTGCTTTCTGGAAGCAATAAAAGATTGCTTTATATCTGCTGCCCCCCATAAAATTATTATTTTTGATCCCTATTTATATTCAGATGCGGAAATCGATCAGTGAGTATTTGGCAGCCTGTATGCCTGTGGATGCGATTGAAATTATAACGGACCTTATTCGGGATCATCACATTGATTTTATTATCCGGCGCAACAGGCGTTCAAAACTGGGTGATTTCAAGCCTTCGGTAAATGGTTCTTCTCATAAAATAACCATCAACGCCGGCCTCAATACCCATGAATGTCTTTTGGTATTTTTACATGAACTGGCCCACTTGATGGTGTATGAAGCCCATGGCAGGAAAGTTGCACCGCATGGGTTGGAATGGAAACACCAGTATGGTAGGCTGATACGTCAATTTGTCCGCATGGGATTGTTCCACCCTTCTGTTTGTGATTTGCTTGTTGCTTATTCCTATCGTGTAAAAGCATCGGGTATTGCAGATTTGCAGCTTGCAAAGGCATTGCGTGTATTTGACAGGAACCTCCTGGAAACCCCATGGCAATTTTTAGAGGAAGTGGATGACAACAAGCTGTTTAAAATGATGAATGGTCGTTTGTTCCGCAAGGAGGAAAAAATCCGTACACGTTACCGTTGTTACTGTCTGGACAATAAAAGGTCATACCTGATTCATCCTGCAGCAAAGGTTAAGCGACCGTAAACTGATTGATGAATATAGACAAATAAAATAAAAGATCAGGCCATGCACTGTCTGTGAAAACCGACTTAATACAAAAAAGACCAATAGCATCCTGGATATTCCATGTTGCCAACACATACAAACTAAAGGATAAGCAAATGCAAATTTACATGAATGAAGACAACTATGTTGTGATCATGGCCGGAGGGGTTGGAGAGCGGTTCTGGCCAATGAGCCGTGAGTCAAGGCCCAAACAATTCATTGACATTCTGGGTACGGGCAAAACGCTGATCCAACAAACATATGAGCGTTTCAGGAAAGTTTGCCTGCCTGGGAATATTTGTATAGTCACCAACAAGAAATACAAACATCTGGTCAATGAACAAATCCCTGAATTGCCCGCCGGACAGTTAATATGTGAACCAGCCAGAAAAAATACAGCGCCGTGTATTGCCTACGCAGCCTATAAGATCTACGACAAGAATCCACAGGCATCCGTGGTGGTGGCCCCATCAGACCACATCATATTAAAGGAAGATGTGTTTGCCGACATCATTCGTTCGGCACTGATGGCTTCAAAAAAGGAAAACCGCCTGTTTACACTGGGAATTACTCCCAGCAGGCCTGATACCGGATATGGTTATATTCAATTTAAGGATGATTCAAGTTACCCGGATGATGAGCGCCTGAAAAAAGTAAAAACATTCACGGAAAAACCGGATCTCGAACTGGCCCAGTCTTTTCTTGAAAGCGGTGACTTTTTATGGAACAGTGGAATTTTTATTTGGTCGTGTGAGGCCATCATTGGTGCATTTGAGCAATACCAGCCCGAAATCAGCTTTATATTTCGCGAAGCACTTGGAAAATACAACACCCCGGAGGAACAACCTTATATGGACATAGCATATACCACCTGTAAAAGCATTTCCATAGATTACGCCATCATGGAAAAAGCAGACAATTTATATGTTTTTGTATCTGATCTTGGCTGGTCTGACCTGGGTACATGGGGCTCCCTGTTCGATGCAAGGACAAAAGACCAAAATAACAACGCCGTAGTCGGGAAAAATGCCATGTTGTACAGTAGCAAAAACTGCATCATAAATATCCCGGAAGATAAATTGGTCATCATACAGGGCCTGGACGGGTTTATTGTGTCAGAAGCAGACAATGCTTTGCTGATCTGCAAGAAATCGCAAGAACCGCAAATCCGCAAGTTTGTTAACGATATTAAACTTAAAAAGGGCGATGCTTTCATATAAAATAAACCTTTAAACTTTGCAAACATGATTACAAAACGTATCACTACTGTAATTGCGGCAATACTATTATCCTGTTTTCCCGTCAAGGCTGATGAGGGGATGTGGCTTCCATTCTTGATTGATCAGCAACTCTATGAGGAGATGACAAAAATGGGCCTGAATCTGGAACCCCATGAAATTTTCAGTTTTTCAGAGCCAAGCATTAAAGACGCCATTGTAAGTTTTGGTGGGTTTTGTACCGGAGAGATCATTTCTGACCAGGGACTTGTTTTGACCAACCATCACTGTGGTTACGGAAGGATCCAGGCACACAGTTCTGTGGAGAATGATTTGCTGACTGATGGCTTCTGGGCCATGACGCGCGAGGAGGAATTGCCCAATGAGGGCTTGTTTGTACGTTTTTTGGTGAATGTTGAGGATGTTACTGATGTTGTAAACGCAGTGCTTTCTGACGACATGACGGAGTCGGAACGGAATGAAGCCATCCGTGCAAAAGGCAATGAACTGACTGATGCCGCCACAGAAGGAACCCACTTTACTGCCAGCATGAGTGCTATGTTTGCCGGCAATTACTTTTATCTGTTTACTTATGAAACCTTCAATGACGTTCGACTGGTTGGTGCGCCGCCTTCTGATATCGGGGCATTTGGCGGTGATACGGATAACTGGGAATGGCCAAGGCATACCGGCGACTTTGCATTGTTCAGGGTGTATACGGCCCCCGATGGTTCGCCCGCAGAATATGCGCCTGAAAACATACCCCTGCGCCCGAAACATCACCTGCCTGTTTCCCTGCGTGGGGTCAGAGAAAATGATTTTGCCATAATACTGGGCTACTCCGGTCGCACAGAAAGATACCTCCCATCATACGGCATAGACTACCGTCTTGAAAACATGTATCCCGTCCGGATTGATATCCGGCGGGAGAAACTTGACATTATCGAAGAGGCCATGGCACAAAGTGATGAAATACGTATAAAATACGCTTCCAAACACTCGGGTATATCAAACTATTGGAAAAATTTCATTGGGATGAGTGAGTCCTTAAAGCGGCTAAATGTGGCCGAATCAAAACGGGAACGGGAGGAAGCATTTCATAACTGGGCATTGGAAAATGCAGCGCGAGAGAGGGAATATGGACATGTCATTGATGACTTCCGCAGGGTTTACGAAGTGTTGAGTGCATTTGAATCACACAATTATATTTTCCTGGAAACCATGGCAACAGGCCCTGACCTGATCCGCATGGCAAATGCTTTCAACAGGCTTTATGATATGCTGGAAGCAGGTGATGAAGAGCAAATATCGCAAGAAGCGGAACGTTTACAGGGACTTGCTGAACGTATGTACCGAAACTTTGACAAGGAAGTAGACAAGCGTTTGTGGGCTGCCATGTTCAGCATGTATCACGATCTTGCCCCGGCCGCTGAACTGCCTGATATTTTTGAACATATCGCCCTGGTGCAGGAAAATGACTTTGATGCTTTTGCTGATGCTGTTTATGCCAGCAGTTTGTTTGCCCACCCTGATCGTATGGATGCTTTTCTGCACCAACCCACGAAAGCTGTATTGGATGATGACATTGCTTTTTCAGCAGCGCGGTCGGTATATGGAACCTACAGAAAGGTTACCGCCCAAATGGAAGATATCAGCACCTTATTAAGACAGACAGAGCGTTATTTTATCCGGGGTCTTCTGGAAATGAATCCCCATAAATCGTTTTACCCGGATGCCAACAGCACCATGCGTTTTACCTATGGGACCGTAAATGGATACCATCCAAGGGATGCCGTGTATTATGATTATTACACCACCCTCACGGGTGTGATGGAAAAAGAAGATCCCGGACATCATGAATTTGTTGTGCCAGAAAAACTTAAGGAATTATATCTGCAAAAGGATTTTGGCGGGTATGCCTTCGACAATACCATGGTGGTAAACTTTATTACCAACAATGACATTACAGGGGGTAATTCAGGCAGTCCGGTGATCAATGGCGACGGCCACCTTATTGGCGTTACCTTTGATGCCAACTGGGAGGGCATGAGCGGTGACATCCTGTTTGAACACGAACTTCAAAAAGCCATCAACGTGGATGCCAGGTATATCCTCTTTATTATAGATAAGTTTGCGGGGGCCAGACATCTGATCGATGAAATGACTATCGTACAATAGAAAGAAAAGGCTTATAAAAAAAGGCCGGCAGTATTCAGACTACCGGCCTTTTTTTTATTAACGCAAGAAATATATCAGCGGATGCCGGCAACTTCTCCGCGTGTAGTGGAGTAGTTCACCCTGAGGGCATTGACCATCCGCAATTCCTGTTTCACATCGGTGACAATGCCCATCCTGGTATCCCTGTCCACTTTGAGGGAGGTTGTCATCAGCGGCCTTTCTGCTTCGGCAGTGGCTTGTCTTTCTGACTCAATAAAGGAAGCAATGTCATCAACGGTTGCAAAGGAATCATACAATTGTATCCTTGGCTCCGTGCCAAATACCTGTGATTGTAATGGCGGCCCGATATAGATAAAACTGACGAGTGAACGTCGTTCCAACTGCTGTATTTCTGTAGCGGAAGGAAGAGAAGTTCTGACAAATAGCGTAGTTTCCCGCATCACGGTGGTTACCATGAAAAAGAACAGGAGCATGAAGATGATGTCAGGCAGTGATGCCGTATTGATTTTCGGGTTTTTTTTCCCGCCTTCTTTTCTGAATCTTGCCATTTTTTACCTCCTTCCAATATCTCTTGGTTCAGCTTCAGAAATAGCCATAGGCACGGCACGACGCACGGCATTGACAAGTTCTTCGTCTCTCAGTTCACTGAACCGGCGTCCGAAGTATTGTCTTGACACCTCGTCCCTGATTTCCCGGACAGCGGCAGCCAGCTCATTTTGAACGGCAATGTACATCTCGTAAGACGTACCACGGTCGTTCTGAAGCGAAATAATACCCCTTGATACATCAAATTCTCCGATATGCTCAATTTCTGTGGTTTCCTTTACGGGCATATTGGGATTATCATCGGGGTTTAATAAAAATTCTTTGGCACGTTCCCGCAGTGTAGTGATGTTCCCGGGTTCGCCTTCCACCATCAGGCGGTCCTGGGCGTCGACGAGAACCACGAACACGTTACGTTCCCTTACGGGTGGCGGTTCGGGTGCATTCGGGTCAATGGGCGGCGGCAACATCCTGTTGATCCCCGTGTCCACATCCATGGTGGTGGTGACAAGGAAGAAGATCAGCAGGAGGAAAGCAATGTCGGCCATTGAACCAGCATTGATCTCAGGGGTCATTCTAGCCATAGAAAGATCTCCTTTTTAGATGTTTGTTTCTTATCTGAAATATTTGTATATCTCTGTAAAAAAAGCAGAAATAATGCACAATCCGACTAGGATCATGGTGGCGGTAATTCCTCCACCTACCCACTGGGATACCGCAGGGGTAGCGTTCTCATAGGGTTCAGCGCTGCTGATCGCATATGAAAACACTACGATAAGTGCCAAAACTCCTATTCCAATGAGCGTGGGTATGGCTTTACGAATATTGTCAAACATATGGATAATCGAAAAGGCGATGGCTGTAAGTGCTGCTATGATCAGAAGACCATAGGTCACGTACATTCCAATATTAATTATCGATTCGTTCATAATGAGATAGGGTTTATATTATTTCTTGTACTTGATCAGGATGTCCATAAACGAAATGGTAGCATCTTCCATGGTATTGACCATGGTGTCGATCTTCGATATAATATAGTTGTAGAAGATCTGGAGTATAACTGCCACAATCAGGCCGAATACTGTGGTCAGAAGCGCTATTTTGATACCATCTGCCACAATGGTGGGAGAGATATCTCCGGCGCGCGCAATGGCGTCAAACGCTCCGATCATACCGATTACCGTACCCATAAACCCAAGCATCGGGGCAATGGCGATAAAAAGTGAAATCCACGTGAGGTTCATTTCCAGCCTTCCCATCAGAACACCGCCATACGAGACGATCGACTTTTCGACAACCTCCATGCCTTCGTTATACCTGTCAAGACCCTGATAGTAGATGCTTGCAACCGGTCCCCGTGTGTTTCTGCAAACTTCTTTGGCTGCGTCTACACCACCCGTTTTAAGTGCATCTTCTACCTTGTTTAGCAGTTTTGTGGTGTTTGTTGAGGAAAGATTAAGATAAATGATTCTTTCCACGCAGAGGCCAAGGCCAATGATCAAACACAGCAAAATGATGCTCATAAACATCGGGCCACCTTCAATAAACTGCTCTTTCAGAATGTAGTGGAACGTCTGGTCTTCGTAGTCAGGGGTAAGATCCTGATCCATAATATCTGCAGGCACAGGTTCTGTTTCCTGATCAACATCAGTTTCAGCCACCTCTGTTTCAGCTTCCTGAACTGGTTCTTCAGCCAGTACAATGGTATTTAAACCAAAAGTAAGCATCCCTGCTACTGTCAAAAAGACGAATAATTTTTTCATAACTGATTCTGTTGGTTTTTGTTTAAAAGATAAATTGATTAAGAAAATTCGTTTTTTTAAATCCTGGGTTTAATTGTCTTCAATTTAGCGGAGAGAAAGGGATTCGAACCCTTGATCCGCTTGTGACGGATACACGCTTTCCAGGCGTGCGCCTTAGACCACTCGGCCACCTCTCCCTGATTTTGCCATCTCATGTAGCCTTGTTTTTTCAAGCTGCTAAAATACAAAAAAAATAAAACATAAACCCCTTTCATTATTTTTTTTGACAAAAGGTCAAAATGGACAACAGGCCACAATCAAACTTTTATTCAATTGTTTATCTCATGGCCGCCAGGGCCTTCTCCACAGCATCAAATATTGGCTGATTGCTGATTTGTTCCCCCACCGCAGCATCCATCCAGTGTTTAGGTGTCAACCTGCCAATGGAAAAAATGCGCAATTCTTCTACTGCAAAATCTTTGCCACGAATATAATCTTCCAGCTGGAACATGATCAACCGGCCATATGGATAGTTTGAAAGATACAGGGGCGACTGTATCATGTGCGAATAGATGGCCAGCAATGGATTGTCTTCTGTGCCGAATACGTCGGCATAATATTCATTCCAAGTGTCTTTTGCTATTTGTATCACCGCATGTTTAAGGGTTTCAGGTGTTGCGTCCGGATTGTCGTACATCCATTTCCAGACGCCCATATCCACCAGCGATACGCCCATCATTTCATAATTGTCCCAGAAAACGTCAAGAACTTCAAGGTGCTCCTGCATCGGGTCATCCTGGTGTATACCCAGGAAATCCAGGTCACGGCGCTGATACATGAAAGCAAGGGCTTCGGTAAACGCGGTGTTGGGAATGCCGTTGATAAAATAGTTGTCGACAAAATGGGTGCTTATGGTTTGTTCCACATTATGTCCAAACTCATGGATGGCTATGTTATAACCTTTGTAGTCCATCCCTTCAGCACCAATACGGGTACGCAGGTGCGAGGGCATATCACGCATGGAAGCCCGCCAGGCATGACCGGAACCCCTGGCAGGATCCACTTCAATTTTGCCGGCAATGAAATTGGCCATCTCGCGCGTATGCCCCAGGTGTCTTAATATCCGCGGGAGGTCGCGATTCAGTGCAATGGCATCGGGATACCTTCTTTTGGTAATCTCATCAAGCGCCTCTTCTGATATGCCGCTGCGGGCTTTAAAACCGTCGTACCAAAGGTCGTATGGACGCAGTTCACGTCCCAGCCGTTCAGTTACCAGCCTGGCTGTTTCGCGGATCAGTGGTGATGCTGCATACTCCCTGAACAATGCCTCCACTTCTTTTTGTGGAATTTCCATGCTACTGTCGAAACGGCGTTTGATATAATTGTCAAGGTGGGGATAATATGGATCCATGTTGCTGAGGCCATGGAAAATATTCAACAGGTGGGAATACCGTCTGCTGCCCTCAAGCTCAGGGACTACATCTTTCCCATCTTTCCATAATTCATTGCTGTAAGGGTTCCATTCATAAGCATCATTGTTGATCACTTGTTTGGGAATATCCTGATTGATGATGCGGAGCATCACACGATACAGCATTTCTTTTTTTTCCTGCCCGTCGGGCTGTCCGTAATTTGAACGGATCTCATCGCGTATATTCCAGTGTGCAAGCAACTTCATTCCCTCGGGGAAAAGGGTTTCTCCTGCTTTATTCCGTAACCTTCCCGCATAAATATTGTATTCTGAAATATACATACCAGCCTGGCTGCTGGCCTGGCTGTATTCCTGAATGAGCCTGGGGGGTATCCTGGCAGTAAAGTAATCGCCCAGGCGGACATGTCCCCATTGCCGGTCGCTCCATTCGGCACCCAGCTGGTTTTTCTCATCCAGGGTGTAATGCGGAAAGTTCAGGGCGATCATAAAAGCAATCTTGTTGTTGTATAGATCATCTTGTATGTGGGCTGATGGGCTGTATGAAGCAAACATCTGATCAATACGGTGAATGGGACCCCGGTCTTCATGAATCTGACGGTTAAGCTCCAGAGATATCCTGTTCATGTATCCGAAAAGGTGTTCAAAATTGTGTGCCAGGCGTTCAAAAACCATATCCAGTTCGTCGTGGTCGCCAATAAAATGGGTCATGCAGAAATGCTCAAAATCACTTATGCTGCCATCTCCGGAACGCCATAAAGAAGCCACCTGCGTAACACCCCGGCGGATACGTTCACTGTGTTCCGGGCCATATTGATCTGTGAGCTGTTCAATGACCCCCTCGGAGGTGAATGTGTCAATATTCGTGATTTCCTGTGTGTCGGGAGTGCACCCCCCGATAAGGATTGCCATGGAAATAATCAATGCAAGCTTTTTCATCTGTTGTTTGTTTTTATGTTTATAGTGAATTAAATATAGACTTATGCTTTTTATAGTGACTTGAGTTTATCCGGGATGTTTTTTGCCGCATCCACAAAAGGCAACAACACCAGGTCGGCCCCAGCTTTTTCCAGTTCTTTTGCGGTGCGGCCTGTGTATGATGTGACAGCAATGCCTAAAACTGCAGCAAACTCATAAAACGAATTGGCAATGGCATCCATGGGTTATTTGTTAAAAACTTGTTTTACCCTCGATATCAGTTCTGCATAAACACCCTGATTGGTGGCGACAATTTCTTTCCCAAAAATAAAATTATTTTGTTTTGAAAAATCACTGACCTGTCCGCCGGCTTCGGTAACAATCAGACTTCCTGCAGCCACATCCCAGGGGTTGAGGCCGTACTCGAAAAACCCTTCAAAACGGCCACAAGCCACATAAGCCAGATCAACAGCTGCACTGCCAAACCTGCGGACCCCATGAGTTTTGCGTAAGCACCAGGTAAACAAATCCATGTATTTTTCAAGCAAGGAATAATCATGATAAGGAAATCCCGTGGCCAGAAGGCTTTCCTGAAGACTCCCAGCCGGGGATACCCTGACAGGTGCATCATTCAGATAAGCACCCCCGCCTTTCCAGGCATAGAAACATTCGTCGTGGTTGATCTCGTATACCACACCCATCACTACCTCCTTTCGGTGCATCAGTGCAATGGACACACTAAAACATGGTAGCCCGTGGATAAAATTGGTGGTGCCATCCAGGGGATCTACAACCCACTGGTAATCAATGCCTTTTTTTTTGATGCTTTCTTCTTCCACGATGAATCCGGCTTCCGGCAACAATTGTTCAAGGGCTTTGACGATGCGTTTTTCTGCGGTTGTGTCGACATGGGTCACATAGCTGTGCAACCCCTTGCTTACAACATCCGAAGCCCTGAGCCGGGGCAGTTCTTCGCGGACAAATTGCCCGGCCTCCCTGGCCACGTCGCATACCTGAAGGCATAGTGGTCTGAGTTCTTTCATAGTACATATATTCCTTTTTCATCGGTACGGTTTAATTGTACCGGTTGAATGGTGTTTATTTTCTTTTGGTCGTAAGGAGTCTTTGCCCTTAGGTAATTCTCGGTAAACCCAAACATAAAACCGTTCTGGTGATCCTTTTCCCATAAAACGGAAGTATTGAGGCCCCTGTTGGATGCTATAAAAGACTGCTTCTTTTGCGCAGAAAGCTCTTGCATGCGCTTTGATCGGGCCTTTCTAACTGTATTATGTACGTTGTCAGGATGAATAGCCGCGCGTGTATTGTTCCGTTCGCTGTAGGTAAATACGTGTAAATAAGAAACATCCATGTTTTCAATGAACATCAGGGATTCCTCAAAAAGGGCCACTGTTTCGCCGGGGTGCCCAACGATAACATCTGCAGCAATACACGCATGAGGGATATGGCGACGGATGGTTTCAATCCTGGAAGCAAACAGTCCTGTATTATACCGGCGTCCCATGGTTTTCAGAACTGAATTGCTGCCAGACTGGAGCGGCAAGTGAAAATGTGGCATCAGTTTGGCTTCGCCGGCAACCAGTTCAATGATGTTGTCGTGCAAAAGGTCCGGTTCAACGGACGACAGCCGGATCCGCTCCAGGCCGTCTATGGCAATAAGTTTCTTTAAAAGATCATACAACGATTCTCTGTGAACTTTACCGAAGTCACCAATATTCACACCCGTGAGGACAATTTCTTTGATATGAGTCTTTGCGATTTCGCTGGCTGTTCGAAGTGTGTTAGCAATGGTGTCGCTGCGGCTTTTTCCGCGAGCCAGGGGAATGGTGCAATAGGCACACGTGTAATCGCATCCGTCCTGGATTTTAAAAAAAGAACGGGTGCGGTCATCAAGGGAATAGGTTGGTACAAAGCTTTGTGTGGCTTCATGTCCTGTTTCCCGGACAAATTTGTTGTCGGGTTCAGTGATGTGCGAAAGATATTCACCCAGCCTGTATTTATCCGTGTTGTCAAGTACCAGGGAAACCCCTTTCATGGATGCCATTTCTTCTGGTTTGAGCTGGGAAAGACAACCCATGATGGCGATGTGAGCCGATGGGTTTGTTTTTATGGCTTTTTTGATCAGTTCCCTGCACTTTTTCTCAGCTTTTTTTGTAACGGTACAGGAATGAATTACATATATGTCGGCGGTTTGATGAAAGTCTACCCGGGTATAATGCCTGTCTTCCAATTGCCTGCTGATGGCTGCCGTTTCGCTAAAATTCAGTTTGCAGCCAAGGGTATGGAAGGCAATGGTTTTGTTTTTCTGCATGGCACTGCAAAGGTACTGCTTTTACTGAAGTGTAATGTCTGCAGGTTCAGCTCCCGTCAACCGGAAGCCCATATTGCTTAAGTCGTTCGGGCAACATTTTGTAATAGCTTGTGGGTGCGGGGGCCAACGGGGGCTGTCCGAGAGCGTTCAGGATCCGCTGGCCATTGGCCTCCTCCATTACAAATGCCACGAATGTTTCGGCAAGCTGCTGATTGGTCGTCTTTTTGGGAATGGTCAAGCCATAAACCATGGCCTGCCCATATTCGATAATTCGTTCACCGGGAGTGCTTCCCAGGGTTTCGATTTGTACTTGTTTGTACCATGGATTGAGGGACGGGTCACCCAGGCTCAGCTCCGAAGGTAGCTCCAGATACAACAGTCCGTGCTGCCGGGCCACACTGCGGTATAAATAAATGTAATCAAGATGGCTGCTTTCCAGCAGGGCAATCAGGTCCGTTTCCTTGGGCCTGAGGTTTTCTGCGGCTTTATCCAATAATTGTTTTGCCAACCCCTCTTTGTTGTATAATATTTCTGCCAGTTTGCAGGTAAATACCGTTCGCACACCGCAAGGGTCATGGTCCGGATCACTGCGCCCGGAACTTACCCGGGGGCGAAGCAATATGTCAAACCAGTTGTCTTGCGTAATTTGTTCGGCATACCTCGATGCGGCCGTATACACAATGGCCATTTCGTTGGCGGCAAATGGCAAATACCAGCTGGCATGGTCCGGAATAAGCATGTTTTCTATCACCATGTAATCGGCCGAAAGAAATACATCAGCCGGGGTATTCAGGTCAATGACACGGCGAGCTCCCGCTTTACTGCCCCATGCTTCGGTAAGGATTCGGACACCGGGGTTCTCTTCTGTGAAAGCGCTGGCTATTTCATGAACAGGAACCGTCAAACTTCCTGCATGGATTATGTGCAAGACATCTTTCTTGCCGCTTTTTTTATCCTGGCTGCCTGGGCTTCCGCAGGCGGTCATTATGCATGCAAACAAACAAAACAAAACAAAATGCTTCATTTTTTTTATGGCTTCATTGTATGATTAATTTTGTGTTCCATTGGCCGGTAGCATGACGCAATGATACAATATACACTCCTGCATGAAGGTTTGTTGTATCCATTGCCGTACTGTATCTGCCGCTTGTCCATGCGGTTATTTGGGTTGAACGGACAATGCGGCCGCTGCTGTCCATTACCTTGAGTGTATAATTGCCTGGCATTTTGATGGCAAACGCAATAATGGCATTGTTGATTGCCGGATTTGGGTATACGGATAAAGGATTGCTGCTATGCTGATCTTGCACCGTGTCAAAACCGGTTTCATCCCCGTTGTCATCGTCCTCCCCGTCATCGCCATTGTCATTTGCTTCAGGTGCTGTAAAAGATGGGATTTGTTTGGTGATGCAATGAATGGCTCCTTCCCAGTGAATCATTGCGTTGCAATTGATGCCGATAACCTCTTTGCCGGGCATCAGCCCCCGGTAAATCTGCAGTGCATGCTCGTCGAGGGGATCGTCATAAACCGGGACCAATACCGCATTGTTGACAATAAGGCTGTTGATATATGTTTTCCAGTTTTGAGCTTTTGGGATTTGCACGATTTGATAGGTTTTCCCTTCCGGGTGCTGAATTGATTGCAAGATGTTGTAATTGTCCTGCAAAACCAGATAATCTTCGTGCCATGCATCCACTGTGCTTATAATGAATGTGGTGTCATTGAGCAGTTTGATCTGCATATCGAGGTGGCCCCAGTAATCATTGGTCATGGGCAGAAATACAAAGATGTGCTCTATGCCCATGTATGTGTTGAATATTCCATCGATTTCCTCTTGCTGAACACCGGGGTTGTTGGTGTATATCCGGTTGGTTGCAAACAACCGGTTGTGGTTGTCTACCATATAATTGCCTCCATCAAACACAATATGCGAGAAATCATAGTAGTTTATGCCCCAGTAACTTGCAAGTCTTTCAGGCAAATCCTTGTCACCGTGGTTGGCGGCGAAATCATCGAAGCCCACAAAAGCCAGTGAATCGTTGTCGAAAATGCTTAGCGGTCCGTGATCCCTGATCCAGATCCGATCACCGTAAACATCTATAAAAACGATTTGATCCAAAGAAACACCATGATTCTGGAACGTGCTGATCATTTGCTGACGGTGGTTGTCTCCATTGGTTTGCATGAATACGGTGGCATGCGATTGTATGCCATCGACCACTGCGACAACAATTTGGTCGTAGCTTTGGTTGTTCCCCGGGTTCCAATACATCACTACACCTGCAACGGTGTCATATTCCGCAATGGGTTGCGGATTAACCGGATGAACTGCATTTCCGCTTTGATCCCCTGGCATGGCGTAAAGTGACAAGAACGACAAACCACAGATGACAAAGGCGAGAAACGGCAAATAAAAATTAATATGATTGTATTGCTTTTGTCCCATAAAGAGGACAAATTTACTGCGATCTTTGAAAAAAGTAAAAAAATAGTATTTTTGCTTGCAGTTTGTATAATATTATTGGTAGATCAAAACCCTTGTACAACTTGTTTGTGGTGATTAATAAGATATTCTTTCAGGCGTTGGCTGCCATACCAAATTAGGTGTTGGATTATCAGGGCATGCCCTGATGCTTCGGAGGAATGTTACATGTTATTAATATCCTGAACAGGTTATTTCAAGGGATTTTTTTTCGAATATATGTTGAACCTTGATTTGACCTGTTTACACAGGAGTTTGACCAACGGTTGGCGAGTTGCATATACCCGAAACATTAAAAACACATACATATGAAAAAATTGTCTGTTATTGCATTTGGAGGAAACGCCCTGTTACGCAGTGGCCAAAAAGGCACGATTGACGAACAGGAGCAGAATGTTTATGAAACCTGTCAACACCTTGTGCCACTTATTCAAAAAGGGTATGATCTGGTGATCGGGCACGGCAACGGCCCCCAGGTGGGCAATGTATTATTGCAGCATGAGGCCGGACATCAGATTTATGGCCTGGCCAAGCAGCCCATTGATTTTTGTGTTGCAGAGACCCAGGGTTCTATCGGGTTTATGATTGAACAGCAATTGCGCAATGTGTTGGCCGAACATGGTATTCAGCGCAATATTGTAACCCTGGTAACCCAGGTGGTGGTGGACAAGGAAGATCAGGCATTCAAAAATCCCACCAAGCCGGTTGGCCCCTTTTATCCCAAAGAAGAGGCCGACAAACAGGCACGTGAAAATCAATGGGTGTTTCATGAGGACCCCAGGAAACGTGGCTGGCGCAGGGGGGTCGCTTCACCAAGGCCCTTGGACATTCCCAACTGGGAAGCTGTCGAAAAGCTGGCCCGCACAGGCACCATCGTGATAACCGTAGGTGGTGGTGGCATTCCTGCCTATATTGATGGCGGCAAAATGGTAGGTATCGATGCGGTGATCGATAAGGATCTGGCGTCATCTTTGCTGGCCAATAAGATCAAAGCGGATGAGTTTTGCATCCTGACGGATGTTCCCAATGTGTTTATAAATTTCCATAAACCTGGTGAGAAAAAACTCGGAAGGGTAAGCGTTGAAGAGATCAGCCGGCACCTTGACGAGGGCCAGTTTACTGAAGGCAGCATGGCACCCAATGTACGCGCCTGTATCCAGTTTGTGGAAAGTGGGGGCAAGGATGCCATCATTACCGAGGCCGGTCAACTGGGCAAACCCGGGTCCGGTACTGTAATCCTGCCCTGAAAAGCATATGCATTCAATCATTGTAAACAACTAAACATAAGGAGAACAAATCATGGCTTTTAATTTAAGAAACAGAAGCTTTTTGAAGCTTTTAGATTTTACCCCACAGGAGATCAAATTCTTACTCGACATGTCTGTTGACCTGAAAAAGGCAAAATATGGCGGATATGAGCAGCAAAAACTAAAAGGAAAAAACATTGCCCTGATTTTTGAAAAGGCATCCACCCGTACGCGATGTGCATTTGAGGTAGCTGCTTTTGATCAGGGCGCCCTGGTTACCTATTTGGGACCCAGTGGCAGCCAGATCGGCAACAAGGAATCCATGAAGGATACTGCCCGCGTTTTGGGCCGGATGTATGACGGCATTGAGTATCGCGGTTTTGCCCAGACCACGGTTGAAGAACTTGCGGAATATTCCGGGGTCCCTGTATGGAATGGCCTGACCAATGAATTTCATCCTACCCAGATCCTGGCCGATTTTCAGACCATGATGGAACATTGCGATAAACCATTGCATCAGGTTTCTTTCTGCTATTTGGGTGATGCCCGCAACAACATGGGGAATTCCCTGTTGGTTGGTGCGGCAAAAATGGGAATGGATTTCCGTGCGGCAGCCCCCAGGTCGGTTCAGCCCAGTGAAGAACTGGTGGCAGAATGTCGTGCGATCGCCAAAGAAACCGGGGCAAAAATAACCATTACGGAAGATGTAGAGGAAGCGGCAAAAGGTGTTGATTACCTGTATACCGATGTTTGGGTTTCGATGGGGGAACCGGACGAGGTATGGAAAGAGCGGATCAAGCTGCTAAAACCCTATCAGGTGAACATGGATGTGGTTAAAAAGACCGGAAACCCAAAGGTGAAGTTTTTGCATTGCCTGCCGGCATTTCATAATCGCGAAACCACCATTGGAGAGGAGATTTACCAGAAGTTTGGACTTGACGGCATGGAGGTGGTAGAGGAAGTGTTCGAATCAGAGCATTCTGTGGTTTTTGACCAGGCCGAGAACCGCCTGCACACCATCAAGGCGGTGATGGTGGCCACACTTGGTTCTTAAGAGGAGAACATTTTATGAACATTCGGGTGATCATGCAGCCAAATCCATGATCACCCGAATTATTGTTTGATGGTTCGGTGATCAAACACGGTCTATTGTTCTTCCTGCTTTCTTTCCTTGCTTTTTGATTCTTCCTGAACGGCTTCTTCAATGGCGCGTTGTACCTCTTTCATCACATCATTGATCACCGGTCCGATCTGTTCCAGCCCTTTTCCGATTTCCTCCATGCTCCGGCCAACTCCCTCCATGACATCCTGTAATACCGGACCAATGTGCTGCATTTCCAGGTGCAGTTCTTTCATGGTTTTGTCCACTTCCTGCATGCCCCTTTTGATATCATCCCTGATGGCATCCCAGTCGACCGCTTCAAGTTCTTTCATGGCTTCTTTAATCTGCTCCCTGGCCATACGCATCTCTTCCCGGAAGGCTTCATCCTGCAACTCTATTTGAAGTTCCTCCATGGCTTTGCGCAACTCTTCACCAGCTTTCCTGGCTTCTTCTCCTGCTTGTTGCAACTCCATACGGAATGCTTCAGAATGAAGTTTCTCAAACACTTCTCTGTTGACTTCGGTCATGGCCTTACGAACTTCCTCCATGGCTTGCTGAATTTTCTCTCTGTCCCGTTCACTCAACCCTTCATACTGGATGGTAGTACCGTCGTGAAGGTAAATGGTGCGTGGCTTTGACTCCTGCTTTTCTTGCTGAAGTGCAGGTGGATTGTCTGTGGCTGTTTCTTCATCCACCATCAAAGACACATCAAATTGGTAATATGCGTCAATGGGTGGTGCGCTGCTGCCGGCATCGGAATACAAATTAATGGTTGCGGCCGGGTTAATCCAGGCGATGGATGTCAGTGCGAATACAATGGCCAGCATGGCGGCCAGTTTTTGTCCTGTGTTCAACGATCTTGTTTTCATGGTCATCATGTGTTTAATACGTGTAAATAAATAATTTTTTGATTGGGTGGCAGCCACCATTGGTTGCGGCATGGCAGCGTCACGTTTTTTTTCTAATGTAACAAGGGCCTGTGCATAGATCAGCGGGGAACCGGTTTCGCCGACGACCCACTCGTCTACACATTGCTCCCGTAAAATCCTTATATGTTTGCTGATCCACCAGGCAGCCGGATGATAAAAGAACAATATTTCGATCAGGTTTTGCAGGGCGTTTATGTAATGATCCTTACGACGTATATGATAGAATTCGTGTAGCAAGATGGTCTCAATGTGCTCGGTGCTCATAGAAAAGAGCATGGCTGCCGGCAAAAGGACCACCGGCTTCAGAAAGCCCATCACCACCGGGACATTCACCTTTTGCGATAATTTAACTGGTATACTTGTTTTGCAGCCTGTTTGCCGGATCAGGGCTGTAAGCTTTTGTTGCCAGCTGGCCGGCAATGGCCGGGTATGTTTTCTTTTGAGCCTGTAAATTTTTGAATAACACAAAAGGGCATGTAATGAACATGCCAGAAGTCCTGCAAGATAAAACCAGAATACCATGGGGGTGTAGGCTTCCAGGCCTTCCAGAAAGCCAGGCTGATCTTTGTCAATCAGAAAAAATGCACGGTCACCTGCTGCGGCAATCCATGCCGTGGTATCAAATTCGAACGAAACAATTTGCCGTGCGCTGGTGTAAACGGCGTATTGCCTTACAAAAGTGTATATAAAGCTCAGGGGGATAGCCAGCAAAGCCACCAGCGACATTTTATACCGCAGGCTTGCCATACTGTTTTTTGCCAAAATCATGGCTGTGTGCCATATCAAAGCGATCAGCACGATTTGCCAGAGGCTGTGAAATACTGTCCAGCCCAAAGCGTTAATCGCCGGATGGCTGATATGTTCAATGATGCTCATAGACCTTTGTGTTCAAATTGTTTCAAATAATCCCTGATCTTTTTGATTTCTTCGCCAGATACCTCATCATTGTCAAGGGCACCGATTACGAGGCGGCTGGTTGACCCCTTGAACAATCCATGGATCATTTTTCCAAGAAATTGCTGCTGGGTTTGTTCGCGGCTGACCAGGGGCATGTAGATGTGTGTGCGGCTGCTGGTATCGCGCGACAGCATGCCTTTTTCTGTCATGATCTGCATGGTTTTTAACGTGGTGGTGTAGCCAATGTCTTTTGTGTTTTCAAGCACCTCATGCACCTGTCTGACAGTTGCTTCTTTTTTTTCCCACAATACCTGCAGTATTTCCAGTTCACTCTCTGTAGGTTGGAACGGCTTTTCCTTTTTCATTGGCATGTGCTTTAGGATCAGAAGTACGATAAATTTCGTAGCAAATATAATACGAAGATTTTCGTAATGCAAATTTTTTAAGAATTTTTTTAAAAAAATTGTACTTTGGGCAAAAAATGATGCAGCAATATACCATATCACTACCTCCTTACCGGCGTGGTTTCCATCTGATCACAAACCATATCCTTGATGCCATCGGTCAATTGCCCGAAAAAGGCCTGGTGCATATATTTATCCACCATACTTCGGCCGGATTGATGATCAATGAAAATGCCGATCCTTCGGTTCAAAAGGATCTGCACAGCAGTTTTGAACACCTGGCTCCGGAGCGCATGTCCTATTACACACATGTAATGGAAGGGGATGACGATATGCCCGCCCACATCAAATCAGCCCTGACAGGGGTGTCACTGACCATCCCCGTTTCAGAAGGCCGGCTAAAGCTTGGCACATGGCAGGGGATCTTTCTGGGCGAATTTCGCGACCGTGGTGGCAGCCGTAATCTTACCATTACTGTGTTTGGATAGCAGGCAGGGTTAAACATTGTGATTCTTCTGTTGTTTTATTTACATACAACCATACGTATGGATTAATGGATTTGTAAGGATTATGTCTGATCAGTTTTTCAAGCCTGTTGCTTATCACGTTGAGGGAATGAGTTGTACGAATTGTGCCCTCGGTATCCGGCGGACCCTTGAAAAAGAAGGGTTTCATAATGTAAGCGCCGATTTTACGACGGGGGAGGTGCGTTTTGATGTTGCCGACGAAAGCCGTTTGCCCCTGGCTGTTAAACGCATAGAGTCACTCGGGTATCAAGTGAAGGATGTTATCGAAACCGGGCAGGTCAGCAAAAAAGGGCTGGCTCCCATTGAAAAAAAATTCTGGTTTACCGCAGTGTTTACCATTCCGCTGATCCTGCATATGTTTTTACCTGTGGGTATTTTACACAACGATCTTTTCCAGCTTGCCCTGACCATACCTGTATTTGTTGTCGGTTTTTTGCATTTTGGCCGCAGTGCCTGGAGTTCACTCAGATCGGGTGTGGCCAACATGGATGTGCTGATCTTCCTTGGCAGCACGGCTGCTTTTGTGTACAGTTTGATCGGTACGATTTACGGGCTTGGCCACGACTATATGTTTTATGAAACTTCCGCCAGCATCATTTCCATTGTATTGCTTGGCAATATGATGGAGCACCGTTCAGTGCGAAAGACCACATCGGCCATTGACGACCTTGTGCGTTTGCAGAAGAATACGGCCAGGCGCCTGGTTGTCGAGATGAACGAAGGGCAGGAAACCGTTGAAGAGATAGATGCTTCACTGGTAGAGAGCGGGGAACGTGTCCTGATCAATACCGGTGATAAGATCCCTGTGGATGGAGAAATTTACTGGGGAGCAGGCAGTGTGGATGAAAGCCTGATTTCAGGTGAGAGCGTTCCTGTGGACAAACAAAAAGGAGACAAGGTGGTGGGAGGTACCCTGCTTGTTTCCGGCACATTGCGTGTAAAGGCCACGGCCACAGGAAAGGATACGGTGCTGTCGCAAATCATTGAGCTGGTCAGGAATGCCCGGAAAGACAAACCCCGGTTGCAGAACCTTGCCGACAAGATCAGCATGGTATTTGTACCCACGGTAGTAATACTTGCAATACTCACCATAGCCTTCTGGTATTTTGGCACAGACCTTCCTTTTCGTGACTCCCTGATGCGCGGCATTGCCGTGCTGGTGATTGCCTGCCCTTGCGCCCTCGGTTTGGCTATTCCAACGGCTGTTTCGGTAGGGCTTGGGCGTTTTGCAAAAAATGGCATCCTGATCAAAGGAGGAACAGCCATTGATAAATTTTCGGCCATTGACACCGTGGTGTTTGATAAAACAGGCACACTGACTACCGGTACCTTCCGCATAAGAAATCCAGAATGTTTTGGAAAATCTGAGGAGGAGGTACGCAGCCTGCTGTACAATATGGAAAAGCATTCCAATCATCCCATCGCCCGGGCCATCACACGCTATTTTAAGGGGGCGGGACAAATTCATTTTGAAAGGGTAGAGGAACAGAAAGGCCTTGGTATCGAGGCCGTAGATAAAGAAGGTAATGTGTTTTTTGCGGGCTCATACAATGTGGCTTCCCATCTGACCACAGACGACAGCCATCAAGTTTACCTGCTGATGAATGACAAGCTCATTGCCTGGCTCGATCTCGAAGATGAAATCAAGCCCGGGGCGGCAGAACTGATATCTTTCCTGAAAGAAAAAGGACTGAAGACGGTACTGCTCAGCGGTGACCGTCAATCGCGCTGCGATTCCATTGCATCAGAACTCGGAATAGAAGAAGTGTATGCCGAAAAACTTCCTGACCAGAAACTGCAGGTGATCGAAGACTTGTCGGGCGCGGGAAAAGTTGCCATGGTTGGTGATGGGATCAACGATGCACCGGCTCTGGCCAAAGCATATGTAGGAGTAAGCATGAGCGATGCAACCCAGGTAGCCGTGAAGTCGGCAGAGGTGATCCTGCTCAAGGGAGATCTGTCATTGCTTTCAAAAACATTTGGTGCCACCCGGACCACATTGCGGACCGTTAAAGAAAACCTTTTCTGGGCCTTCTTTTACAATGTCTCCGCCATACCTCTTGCCATGATCGGAATGCTTACACCCATTGTGGCGGCTTTTGCCATGGCCGCATCTGATGTGATCGTGGTATTGAACTCACTGCGTTTGAAAACCCGGAAGCTGAGGTAATCCTTCACCGGCATCAACCGGATATATGGCTCTGCTGTTAAGCCTTTACCATCCGGATCTGCATCTTCCCCCAAAAAAATAAAATGTAACAGGGGTTAACCGTTCATAGACATCAGGAACTCTTCGTTGTCCTGGGTGTGCTTAATACGATCCAATAAAAACTCCATGGCTTCCAGTGAGGTCATGTCGGCAATAAACTTGCGGAGCACCCAGATTCTGTTCATCATGTCTTTATGCAGCAAGAGGTCTTCCCGGCGTGTCCCTGAAGCTACAATATCGATGGAAGGGAATATGCGCTTATTCGATAGTTTGCGGTCAAGTTGAAGTTCCATGTTTCCTGTTCCTTTAAACTCTTCAAAGATCACCTCATCCATCTTAGACCCTGTGTCTATCAAAGCAGTGGCAATGATGGACAAAGATCCCCCGTCTTCGATATTCCGGGCAGCGCCAAAAAAGCGTTTTGGTTTGTGCAGGGCATTGGCATCCACACCTCCCGACAATACTTTCCCGGAGGCTGGTGATACGGTGTTGAATGCCCTGGAAAGCCGGGTAATGCTATCCAGCAGGATCACTACGTCATGCCCGCATTCCACCATGCGCTTGGCTTTTTCCAGTACAATATTGGATACCTTCACATGTCGCTCTGCAGGTTCATCAAATGTTGAAGAGACCACTTCGCCCTTTACGTTGCGGGCCATTTCCGTTACCTCCTCGGGCCTTTCATCTATGAGCAGTACGATCAGGTAAACTTCAGGATGGTTTGCCGCGATGGCATTGGCAATTTCCTGCAGCAGGATTGTTTTCCCGGTTTTTGGCTGTGCCACGATCAATCCGCGCTGACCTTTGCCAATGGGTGCAAACATATCAATAATCCTTGTGGACAGGGTTTCCCCTTTGTGTCCGGTGATCTGAAACTTTTCATCAGGGAACAGCGGGGTGAGAAAATCAAATGGCACCCTGTCGCGGACCTCAGCAGGGATGCGGCCATTGATCTGTTCCACTTTGATCAGCGGAAAATACTTTTCATTTTCCTTGGGTGGACGGATGCCTCCTTTGACAGTATCTCCGGTTTTCAGGCCAAACAACTTGATCTGGCTTTGTGAAACATATATATCATCCGGTGAGTTCAGGTAGTTATAATCCGATGACCTCAGGAACCCATAACCATCGGGCATGATCTCAATGACCCCCTCAGCGATTATAATGCCGTCAAATTCATATACCGGTTCTCCGGTGCGCTTGTCAAAACCTTTGGGACGCTGATAGGGCTCCCTTTCTTTGTCCTTGATTTTGGCGGGTTGGTCGGTATGTTTGTCCTTGTGGAGTTCTTCAGCAGTGACAGTATCAGTTTTTTCCGGAAAATCGGCCGGAGAAGGCTTTTGCTGCGGACGCTCCTGCTTGTCGGAGAAGTGTTGTTTTTTACCCTTTTCATGTTGTTTATCACGAACCACTGCGTCGTCTGGCCTTGTGGCCTTTTGCGCTTGCTGTTTGTCTTTTTGCTGATCTGCTTCCCCCCTTGATTCAGCAGCCTGACGTTGCTCCTTTTTACTTCGGCGACCCCTCTTTTTTTGGGTTTCCTTTTCCCTGGTTTTGTCTTGTTTTGGGGCCTGGGTTTGTTCTTTTTGCTCCGGTTTATCTGGTTGGGTCACCTTGGATTCTTCAGGTTTTTTTATGTTTTCTGATTTTTCGATGGCCTTGTTTTCAACAGAACTTCCGGCAGGAATTCGCTTGCGCGGACGACCAGGTCTGCGAGCGGATCTCTGTTCAGGCCTGCTCTCTTTCACTGGAGAGGGTTTTAAAGCCTGGGCATCAAGTATCTTATAAATAAGGTCTTGCTTTTTATATGAATCTACTTTTTTTATATCTAAGCCCCTGGCAATGTCTTTTAATTCGGCAAGAAGCTTGTTGTTCAATTCTACAATGTCGTACATGGGATGAATGATAATTTGGATCAGAAATAAAATAGTTTATTGAATTAGTGGGCCATTGCATTACGTATGAAAGGATCAACGGACCTGCTTTCTGGTGATTGGCGGGATTGATTTTACCAAAGCACCAACAATGAATGCGATTAAATGAAACAGTATGGTACAGGTATGTTTGTCAAAGAAAAATATTGAAAAAGCGGAAACTGGTGCAAATATACAGATTCCTGTTTAAACAAAAAAATTTTTTTTAACAGCCATCGCTTGTTTACTGGTTGCTTATGGCTTTTTTGTGTAAATTTGAAATGTTATAAACCAATGATCAAAAATCATGCTACAACGTATTCAAAGCATTTATTTATTCCTGGTTTTTGTTTTTGCCATCTTGTTTGTGATGCTTCCCCTGGCACACTTTCCTGCAGAAGCACCCGATATCCCGTTTCGTTTGTCGAAATACAATGTGTTTTTTGATGCCCTTGGCATTGTCTCCATTCGATGGCTGGCTTTGCTTTTGCTTGGCTTGTTCGCGTTGGCTGTATTGTTAACCGTGTATACCAGTTTTCAATACAAGAACCGATTATTGCAAATCCGTCTGGGCAAATACAACATGCTGGTACATGCGGCCTTGATTTTGGTGGCATTTTTCCTTACGGACAATTTGCGAAACCAGGTGCATGATGCCGGTTTTTCCTATGGTTCGGGTGTGTTCTTCCCGGTTATTTCCCTGATATTTATTTTATTGGCCAACAGGGCGATCAAAAAGGATGAAGAACTCGTGCGTTCGGCCGACCGCATCCGTTAATCAGTCTTCCAGTTTTTTGATCACATAGTCTGAGTTAAACAAACGGAGCGCGCCCATATATTTAAGCTTAAACTTGATAAAATCGCCCACCTTGTATTTTTTCGGGTTCTTTCCGAGGTCAATCACAAGGATGTCGGAACTTGCCCCGGCCATTTTAAAGTTTTTATCGGTTGGAATCAGAAAATCCGGGCCGATGTCCAAAAGCCCGACGTCGAGCAAAGCCCGCCAGGATGTTTTTCCATAATTTGAGTCCTTTATTTCAAACGATTCACCCGAAGGGTTTTCTGCCAGGGTTCCTTCCGGGACTATGGGCTTTTCAAGAAGTTCAATGATCTCAGCCTTGAAGGTGATGACATCGTCTTTCATCCCTTTGATGGTTTTGCCGGTAAACAGGTTTGCCCCAAAATACAGGGTTTCCCCTACGCGAAAATGGTTCAGGCCAGGAGGCACCTGTTTCTTGGCCAGCATAGGTATGGTAACGGAAGTGCCCCCGGACAGCAGCCTGACCTTGCGGTTGAATTTAACTTCCACAATCTGTTTGTACAAACTGAGCTGGATCAACTTGTCGTGTGTTGGCATAACACCGTACAGGCAATTCAGGTTGGTGCCAAAACCAAGTATTTCAATATTAGGCAAATCAAAAACCCTGGAATAGAAGTCGACCAGTTTTTCACCCAGCACCCCCTCGCGCAATTCACCCATCTCCACCATGATGATCACCTCGTGGATCTTGTCTTGTTTCTGGGCTTCGCGGGATATCAATTTCAGGGTTTCCAGGTCGGAATTCATGCTTACATCGGCGTATTTGACTATGCTTCGTATGCTTCGTCTGGGAGCCGGCTTGATATAGATGGTCTTAACCCCCGGATCGATGCGTTTGATGGTGCGAAGGTTGGAGATTCTTGAATCCATTAGCTCCCTGGCGCCCAGGTTAATGATCTCTTTGATGTACATTGGGTTGCCGCACAGGAGCTTGGTTACGATCCCCCACTGGATGTTGTGTTGATTGAACAAATTTTCCAGGTAGTCGTAATTGTGCTTCAGCTTCTTGCGGCTGATTGCTATTTCTGCCATGATGTTTTATTTAGCGGGTCCACCGCATTTCCAGGTATTTACTTGTGAATCCCAGCTTTTCATAAAGAAAGCGGGCAGGGTTTTCGGGCTCTACATGCAGTTTGATGTTCCCTTCTGCCTGATCGAATGTTTTGAGGATCAGTTCCTTGCCCAGCCCCTTGCCCCGGTAATCATTGTGCACGGCAATGTACACCAGGATGTTTCCGGGGATATAGCCTCCCATTCCGGTTTTGTTAATAACCACCGCACCGGTAATTTTCCCTTCTTCGCGTGATACCAGAATAAAACCGCCAAACTTTTCCTTGTCGTCGAGGGCAAAGTTGATGCATTTCGTGATGTGTTCATGTTTATCGCCAAACTGATCGAGGTGCTCAAACAAAAAGTCGGCGATCTCTTTTTTTGTTTTTTCCGAAACTTTGTCATTTGGAGTATACAATGCGTAATCCATTACTTTTTTCTTTGGTTAATGATGGTGAAGTTAATGATTATAAATGAAATAAGAGACAATGATATGCCAAAAATGTTTGGATCGAGCCCCAGGGGAAGCCCCCATTCGCCAATAATCAGGGTTATGGTGGTGCCACCACCCAGAAGCATGGACCAAAAGGCAGCAGCAGGACGTGCATTTTTAAAGAACAGGGCCCCGACAACGGGTATAAATAATCCGGATACCATAAACGCATAGGAGTGAAGCATGAGCTCCAGCACACTGGGCATCACAGAGGCCAGCATCAGCGCGATGACCCCAAGAATCAATGTAAGGCCCTGGCTAACCAGCAGGAATGACTTTCTGCCTTCCGGCACATTAAACCACCTGGCAAGAATATCGGTCAGGAAGTTTCCGCTTGATGCCATCAGACAGCTGTCGGCGGTCGACATGATGGCCGAGAAATAGGCCGCCATCATCAATCCCATTAATCCGACCGGCAATACGGTACGCAGCAGCAATGGAAGACCTTGTTCTGCATCTATATCAGAAGCTGCGGAAAAACCAATGTATTCAAACATCCCCTGTGCGATAGCCACACGTGCAAACAATCCCAGCAGTACGCCCATAAATGCCATGATTGGCCACTCAAACAATCCGGCAATATACCAGGCTTTCTGGGCTTGCCTTCTGTCGCGCGAAGCATAGATGCGCTGGTAGAGTGTCATCCCCACAAACCATATGGGGATGATGGTTACGCCCCAGTTTAGCAATTGTTGCCAGGCAATATTTGTCAGGCTGAAATATTCCGGTGGCAATACCTCCCGGATGCCTGCCATGCCGCCCACACTGTAAAAAGCAATGGGGATTCCTATAAAAATCAATCCGGACATCAGAATGATCCACTGGATGGTGTCTGTATAGATCACTGCTTTGATTCCCCCCATGGCTGTGTATACGATCACAATGATGCCCATAATGATCAGGGCTGTTTGTCTTTCCAAAAGCGGGGTGAACGTGGCTTCTGCAAGTATGGCTCCCGCAAGGATCTGTGAACTGGTAAACCCCAGGTAGCCTATGGCAGATATAATGCCTGCCAGCATGGCCACGTTGGGACTGTAAAAACTGCCCAGGAACTGGGGGAATGTGTAAAAAGTCTTTGTTTTTTCCAATTGTTTGACCCGGGGAATGAGCAATACAGCACTCAACCATGCCCCAACCAGGCCCGTAAACAACATCCACGATCCGGCCAGACCCATGATAAAGCCAAGCCCCCCCAATCCGATCGAAAACCCGCCGCCAACATCTGTGGCAACGACTGACAGGCCAATGTGTACGCTCCCGATTTTCCGCCCCCCTACATAATAATCGTCAACCCCCTTATTATGGATGAGGAAATAAATGCCGATGCCGATCACCCCCATCATGTATAAGGTGAATACCAGAATGTCGAGAAAGTGCATTTGATTGTAAAGTGGGTTTTTATGCGGCAAAGTTAGGAAATATTTCGTCAAGAACAAAATGAGTCATGTAAGGCTTTGTGCGCAAGTCTTTTATGAGTGTATAAATATGTTTAAATTTGCACACCGTACATTTAAACCATCGAATGATCTCCGGGGTGCATTTTTAAGGGCCGGTGTGCAGTCCGGGGGATTTATCACTAAACTACAATAACGGATGTATCCGTGGGGCAACAGACGTCGTTTTCATTCTTTGTCAGACAGCTTTCGCCAACAATATGGCACAAGATTGCAAAAACTGACCGTCCATGCCGGTTTCACATGTCCGAACCGGGATGGCACCGTATCTGCCGGGGGGTGCACCTTTTGCAATAATGAGGGGTTTAGCCCATCTTATTGCGATCCTTCAAAACCCATTCATGTTCAAATTGAGGAAGGATTGACTTTTGTCAGAAACCGTTATCCGCGTGCAAACCGTTTTGTGGCCTATTTTCAGACTTATTCAAACACATATGCCCCCCTGCCCAGGCTAAAAGAGATCTACGGTGAGGCGCTGCGGCACCCGGCCATATCAGGATTGGTCATTGGTACCAGGCCCGATTGCGTGGATGAAGAAAAACTTGATTACCTGGCATGGCTGGCCAGAAAATATTTCATTAAAATTGAATATGGCCTGGAGTCGTGTTATGATGACAGCCTCAAACGGGTGAACCGGGGGCATACATTCCGCCGGTCAGAGGAGGCCATTGCCATGACAGCTAAAAAAAAGCTGTTCACAGGCATTCATCTGATCATTGGACTACCGGGTGAAACCCGGAGCCAAATGCTTGCACAGGTTGATACAATTAACCGTTTGCCAATTCAGGCCATCAAGCTTCATCAGTTGCAGATTGTGAAAGATACCCCCATGGCCATTGAATACGAACAGAACCCGGATGCCTTTGCCCTGTTTGACCTGGAAGAATATGTTGATTTTGTGGTGGCCTTTTTAGAGCGACTAAGGCCCGATATTGCTATCGACCGCTTTTCGGGCGAAATTCCTCCGCGGTTGATAACCGGCAAGCGGTGGGGAATGATCCGTTCCGATGCAGTGATCAGGATGGTGGAAGATAAAATGAATGCGCTGGATACCTATCAGGGCCGGCTAAAGTAGTCTTGACACGACACTGGTTTTTTCCCGGGTAGATGTTTTCTCAGGCAGATTTTCTCCCTTGTTTTCGGAGTTCAATGAATTTACTTATTTTTGGGTTCATTTTTTAAGCAAATTACATTCCTGTATGAATAACAATAACAACAATAATTTGGTTTCCAATATTTTAGGGTCAATTGAACGGGTGGGCAACAAGCTGCCACACCCGGCGGCTTTGTTTGCCCTTTTTGCGTTTGCCATCATATTTTTAAGTGGCCTGGCCACGTTGTTTAACGTTACGGCCATACATCCGGGCACCGGTGAGCGGGTGGAAGCTTTTAACCTGCTTAGCAGGGAAGGTTTGCATATGATCATGACCAGGATGGTGGTGAACTTTACCTCCTTTGCCCCCCTAGGAACAGTATTGGTTGCCTTGTTGGGCATTGGTGTTGCCGAATCCAGTGGCCTGATGTCTACCAGCCTGCGCCTGCTTGTTATCTCTGCACCGAAAAAGTTACTGACTTTCGCCATTGTATTTGCCGGCATTTTGTCCAATACTGCCAGCGAAGTGGGTTATGTTGTCCTTGTACCCCTTGGCGGGATGATATTCCTTGCCGTGGGCCGTAACCCCATTGCCGGGATAGCTGCTGCATTTGCCGGGGTATCAGGCGGCTATTCAGCCAATCTATTGTTAGGTACCATTGACCCGCTGCTGGCCGGTCTTTCGGAAGAGGCGGCGCGTATTATAGACCCCCTGTATAATGTTAATCCTACGGCCAATTATTATTTTATGTTTGTATCCACCTTTTTTATTGCCTACATCGGAACGTGGGTTACCGAGAAAGTGGTGGTGCCGCGACTAGGGGAATACAAGGGGGAGGCAAAACCCGAAACCATCAAGCAACTGACCGCTGATGAAAAACGTGGCATTAGGGCGACTTTCTGGGCCCTGGTTGTTTTGGCACTGACACTGCTTTGGAGCGCATTACCCATTGATGGTGGCATCTGGTCATCCATTCCCGGATCCGGTTTTATGCGTGACCCAGAAACCGGAGACCTGTTGCGGTCACCATTCATGAGTGGTATTGTGGCCATCATATTTGTCGTGGCGGCCATTCTGGGGATCGTTTACGGAATTGCGGCCAAAACCCTCAAAAGCAACTATGATGTGATCAATGGCATGGGCAAGTCGATGTCAACCCTGGGTACATATATTGTGCTGGTCTTTTTTGCCGCACAATTTGTGGCATACTTTAACTGGACCAACCTGGGGCTGATTTTTGCCATTCAGGGTGCCAATTTTATCGGTTCACTGGAATTGGGCCGCATCCCGATTATGATAGCCCTGGTACTGATCTCTGCATTTATAAACCTGGTGGTGGGCAGTGCCAGTGCCAAATGGGCCCTGATGGCCCCGGTATTTGTCCCCATGTTTATGTTGCTGGGGTATTCGCCCGAGTTTACACAATTGGCCTACCGTGTTGGTGACAGTGTAACCAACATCATTGCACCCATGATGTCGTATTTTGCCATGATCGTGGCCTTTATGGAGCGGTATGACAAGAAGGCAGGGATCGGTACCATCATCGCAACCATGCTGCCTTATACCATTGTCTTTTTACTGGCATGGCTGGTGATGCTTGTTTTCTGGATACTCCTGGGAATCCCGATCGGTCCCGGTGCGCCCTTGTTTTATGAACTGCCAGGCTTGTAATGTGCACGCCAAACACAAGCGGATTATGTCTTTTTGTCCCAAAAGATTTATTATTTTTACATCGGGCTTAAGCACACAAAGATGAAAGACATCAGGGCATGTGAGGCCATTCTGGTTCCCGTCGATTTCACGGATGTATCGGATTATGCCCTGGATCATGCCATGGCATTGGCCACCATGTTTAATTTCCGTGTTTACCTCCTTCATGTGATCAGCAAAAGGCAAAAGGGTTCGGAAAAAGAGAAGCAGGCCGAAGAAAGCCTTGGCCGGATAGCTTCCAGGCTGAAGAACGAACATGGGTTAAGGGTCACCCAAAGGGTTATGGACGGCAATGTATTTGATACCATTAATGGTGTTGCCGATCACCTGGGTGCTTCTTTTATTGTAATGGGGGTTCACGGAAAAAAGGGCATTCAGCATCTTACCGGCAGCTATCCCTATAAAGTGGCATGTCGTACCCATGTGCCTGTGCTTGTGGTCAAAGACAAGCACAGGCATGTTGGATTCAGAAACATTGTGGTTCCCGTAGACTTTTCAAAACGCAGTGCCCAAAAGATCACGCAGGCCATACGCTTCTCGAAGGTTTTTGGAGCCACAGTCAGGGTGTTTGGTTTTTTGTCATCAGAAAACAAGGCGAAGATCATCAATAAAGAAGCCCTGCTGAAAAGTGTAAACGACATTTTTAAGGAAAACAATGTCCCGGTGACCACTCATCTTATGGTCAACCCGGATTATAACTGGCCGGAGGCCTTGCTTGTTTTCGGAGAACAGGTCGATGCGGATCTTTTTATGATCGTTGCTGAGCGGGGCGGCCGGATCCAGGATATTTTTTCTCCCAATAAGACCGAACGTATCCTGGACAAGACAGACGTTCCTGTGCTGACCGTTATGCCTTGCGCCGAAGACCTGGCGGCTGAGGCCGCATCTGCGAATAAAGGCCTGATCACCCCCTTTGTAGACCCCTTGGGATTGATCGTTAAGGAATGACAGGTTTGGTTAGCGTTCATAATACACAGGATTAATGATTGACTTCGATAATACGGAGATCGCATTCCGGCACAGGGATGCAAAAAACCTCAAAAAAGCGTATTGGTTGTTCAGGTTGGTGGCGAGCCCCTGGTTGGTAAAAATGGGTTCATTTCTTTTACACATTGCTTTATGGTTGCGTATCCCTGTTGAATGGGCCCTCAGGCCGACCGTATTCAGCCATTTTTGTGGAGGGGAGACCATGCATGCCTGTAATGAAACTATACAGCAATTGGGGCAATTTAATGTTCTGACCATTTTGGATTATTCTGCCGAAGGCAAAGAATCCGAAGCCGACTTTGAATATACCAGGGGGCAGATCATGAACACCATAGACAAGGCCTCCGCGGAACCATTTATTCCTTTCGCGGTATTTAAGCCCACGGGCCTGTCCCGTTTTGCTTTATTGGAAAAAGTACAAACGGGCCAACGTCTCTCCGGATCGGAACAAGCTGAGTATGAAAGGGTCAAAGCGCGTTTCAATGAGATATGTGCCTATGGGGCAAGTAAAGGAGTTCCGGTAATGATCGATTCCGAAGAAAGCTGGATACAGGAGGTGGTAGATGTTTTGGTGGAAAGCCTCATGTTCCGGTACAACTCTAAAAAACCCATTGTCTACAATACGTTGCAGATGTATCGCCACGACCGCTTGCACTATTTACATGATTTCATCGGCCGGGCACGCCAAAAGCGTATTTTTCCAGCCTTTAAACTGGTGCGTGGGGCATATATGGAAAAAGAAAGGGAGCGGGCACAAAAAATGGGGTATGCTTCCCCGATTTATCCGGATAAAGCATCCACAGACCAGGCTTTTGATGAGGCCACGGCCTTGTGTTTGGAGCATGCCGGACATGTTGCCGTATGTATTGGTACCCATAACGAGCTCAGTTGTACCAGAGCAGCAGAAATTATGCGCAGTTATTCCCTGCCCAAACATCACCCGCATGTTTCGTTTGCCCAGTTGCTGGGCATGAGCGATCATATATCTTATAACCTTGCGGCCGCCGGTTACCGTGTATCCAAATATGTTCCGTACGGTCCTTTAAAAACAGTGGTTCCCTATCTGATCCGCCGGGCCGAGGAAAACACTTCGGTAGCCGGGCAAACTTCCCGAGAACTTTTCCTTATCAAAAAAGAGATCCGGCGCCGCAGGGGCTGAAAAAAGTCAGGCACTGCAGGGGCTGATTCTTATTTGCGTGGCTGTGACCATCCGAACAAACAGCAAACAATCATGATTTTCCGGCAAGGGATCGCTGCCTGACTGCCTCAAAGCACAATATGGCCACGGAGGCTGAAACATTCAGCGAATCTATAGACCCTGCCATGGGTATGCGGATACTCTGAAAAGTCTTGGTTTTCCATACGTCCGACAGTCCTTTGTCTTCGGCCCCGAAGACAAGAACGGTGGGACCTTCCATGTTTGCCTCGAAATATGACATGTTTGTTTGTAATGATGCCAGAAAAACCTCGGGTTTCTCAGCACCCCGGATTTTATGATCATTGAGCCAGCAAATCACTTCCCCGCTGCTGCAAATCGCGACAGGGACCGTAAAAACACATCCAAGGCTTGCCCTGATGGCATTTGGGTTGTACAGATCGGTTTTACAATCGGCCAGAATGATGGCCGTTACCCCTGCTGCATCCGCTGTACGAATTATGGCCCCCAGGTTCCCTGGTTTTTCCAAACCTTCCAGGACCAGCATGAGGGGATTTTCCGGCATTGTCAGTTCCTGAAGGCCATGCATGTGTTGTTTGCCTATCATCATCACACCTTCGGCATCTTTCCGGTAAGCGAGTTTGTTATACACAACACGGCTTACCCGGGTAATTGGATGTGTTTCTGACTGATCGGTTCCGACCGGATAGTCCGGGTCGTTTTCAAATAAGTCTTCGCAAAGCAAAACATGCAATGGTTCATAGTTTCGGGTCAGGGCCAGGGATACTTCGCGACGCCCTTCGGCAACAAACAGGCCGTTTTGTTTTCGAACGGCAGATTTTTTCTGAAGTTGAAGGACCTGTTTTACCAGGGGGTTTTGGATGCTTGTTATATGGATCATCTTCGCTTATAATGTAAGAAGGATTGGTTGTTGTTTAAAGGATTGACCGGGTTTTGGTGTTTTGCCGGAATATTTTGCGATGAAAAACAAACATGGAAGATGCGATCAGATAGCAGCTTACCGCGATGGCCATAACGGTCATAAATCCGGATTCTACGGCAATCACCATGGCCAGCGATGTGCTGATTACGGAAAAAGAGCCGTTAATGCCCCAGGCCCAAGGTGTCTGGCTGATATCATATTCCGATATATATCGAATACCCAGGGGAAACATCATTCCTTTAAAATAAGACGGAATGCCTATCAGCAGCAAGCTTATGATGATCTTTACCGGCAAGCTGCCGGCAATGGTCCCTTGAAGCACGGGGGTCAGCAAAAACGTATAAGCCAACAGCATGATAGCAATGATTATGCCGATCAGGGCCGGCAAACGCGGAATGGCCGGAAGTTTGCCTGAGGTTAAGCTACCCAGTCCACTGGCTACGAGCATGGTGCTTATTACGGCAGAAATGGCATATGCAGGATGTCCGAAATACAGGACGAAGCGTTGTATGAGGATGATTTCCACAAACATATAACCTATGCCCAGTGCACCGAAATACATAAGCGTACCTCCTTTGCTTTTCTGGCTTTTTCGAAGTCTGAGCAAGGGAAGGATTATAAAAACCAAAGCCAATATGGTACTTTGTGCCAGGGTAACCAATACAATCAGATACCCAAGTTCCAGAAAAGGCACTTGCCCACTGCCAAATATTTCAACCATTCGAGGGATATTCTTTAATTTCAGAAACTGTGAGAAATACGGTTTGTTATCCCTGGCCGGGTGTATCATAAAACCGTACTCTTCCATAAAACCTTCTTCACCGGCCATAATGTTGTCCACATAAGAAAAAAAGTCTTCATCTTCTGCTGCATTGAACCGTTGTCTTTCTTCGTCCTGGATGTCAGGTAAAAGCAGGGGGTCAAAATATAGCCTGGCTGAAAATGCGCGGATGTTTTTGATCTCTCCCCGGGTAAGGGGGGATTTTTTCAGTACATATGTGATCGTGCCCCACGACCTGACGGCAGCTATGTGCTGCCCGGGTTTGGAAACTCCTTTTTCTGACAGGGTTTGCACCAGGGTGGACAATAGTTTAAGGGAGGTCCTTGCAGGGTAATCGATCCAGGTGGATACAGCAATAAGCCCATCATCGGACAGGTGCTCCCACATCAGGCTGAATGATTCCAGTGTCATGGTATAATTCTCCTGCAGTGCATTGATGCCGGCATTTCCGCCAAAAGCATCCTGCTGAGGCAACAAGATCAGGTCATATTGTTTTCCGGAAACGGATGCCAGGAAATTTCTAGCCTCCTTCGTGTGAATGTGTAACCTGTCATGCAGGAACAGTCCGCCTGACTCTTCTGAAAATACCGTCTTCATCATTTTTACCACCCCTGCATTCGGAATGATGGCGTCCACATGAGAAGGCTGATGAGAAAAAGCATGCGCCAATGGGGCGCCTTCCCCTGCATTGATCATTAAAACCTTGCTGCCTTTTTTTATCGCCCAGGGCAAAGCCTGGGTGGTATAGTCCAGAATATGGTTTTGTTGTCCGCATGAATATCGTGGGATGACCCCATAAAAATCACCGTTCACAAAAATATTTTTTTTAACCGGAACATCACCCGTAAAAGACAGGCTGAGTGCCGGGGCAAATCGCAAAGCAGGCGATGAAACCACTTCCACAAGCCCGTGGATGTCAGGCTTTCGGTGGATTATTTCTGCTTCGGGCAAATTCATGGCCTGAGCCAGCCCTTTGTATTGGGAAATGGGAACCTGACCAGGTTCCCGGATAATGAAAATGGCCGTAAATATGGCTAATATTCCGGCAACTAAATGCAGGCTGAAATATTTTCTGTTGATGCAAAGGAGTCCGGCGGCAACCGACAAAAGCCCTGCCAGGGGTGGTACCGACTGGGGGTAAACTTTTCCTAAAACGAACAACACAAGCAGTCCGCCAATGCCTGAACCCAGCAGGTTGGAAAAATAATAAGTGCCTATTTCACGGGTGTGTTTGATAAACAGGATGCCGATGGCCAGGGCCCCGGCAAAAAATGGCACAAAAAATATCAGATAATTGGCTGCGAGCACAGGAAATTGAGAACTTTCAACAAACAAAAGATATACATCAAACTGAAAAACCCCGGCCCTGGTAATCGGGAAGGCGATCATCATGCATAGTCCGCTGACAGTCATTAACAGGGGAACAAGCCAATGGGATATTGCCAGCAGCCTTTCCCTGGCCAGGGCCAGCAGGGTTCCACTTGCCCCAAAGCCAAGCATGGCTATCGAAATGATCATGTAGGCAAAATGATGCCATTGCACTATAGAGATCAATTGCATCAGTGCAAGCTGAAAAGCTATGATCGCTGCTGAATGTAAAGCCAGGCTGATGATCAACCTCTTGCCTGCACGCTCAGGGGGAAAACTCATGGTTAATCGGCTCTTTCAAAAGGGACAAAACGGACCGGCATCAAGCTGCGTGTGGTAATTCCCCCGTCTTCCTTTTTCTCAACAAGCATAAGGTGTTGCATCTGAAAGGGCGACCCGACGGGGATAATCATTCGTCCGCCGGGTTTAAGTTGCTCAACCAGTGGCGGAGGGATGTATTCTGCAGCAGCGGTTACCACAATGGCATCAAAAGGGGCCTGTTCCTCCCAGCCATAGTAGCCGTCTGCAATCTTTACGTGCACATTGTCGTATTGGGCCTCCAGTTTCCGACGTGCCTGTTTGCCCAATGCACCGATGATCTCAATGGTGTAAACCTGGTCTGCAATTTCGGCAAGTATTGCAGCCTGATAACCTGAACCGGTACCTATTTCAAGAATTTTGTGATCGGGTCGCGGTCGGATGATCTCAGTCATGTAAGCAACGATGTATGGCTGCGATATGGTTTGTCCGTATCCGATCGGAAGGGGCCTGTCCTGATAGGCAAAGCGTATTTGGGCAGCTGGGACGTACAAATGCCGGGGAACAGCACGCATGGCTTCAAGGGTGGCTTGATCACGAATGCCCCTGGCACGTATCTGGCTTCGCACCATGGCATTACGCTCTCTTTCAAAAGAATTGGCCAGCACTTCGGGACAGATGAAGAGCAGCAAAAGCAGCAGGGAGAATATTGTTTTTCGGTTCATTTGCTCAGGCTTCACTTATGAGCAAATATAATGCTTTGGCGAATCAATAACAAATGTGTGCCGGGCTCACATACGCAGCAAAAATTCCATAGTATCAATCCCATCGGCGTAATTCCAGGGAGCGGGATGTTGCGTTTCCCCAAATGCAACCATATCAACAGCACCCAGGTTATGGTCATGTTTACTGGCCAAGCATTGTAAACGATCCTGGTATTTGTTAATTATTTGTGCTGCCTCGGTAAAATCTTTATAAAACCAGTAATGCAACACCGGCACCGGAGAGGCAAGTTCGGGGTTTTCCCGAAGAAGAATATGTCCGGCATCTGTAAATGGAGTGACATTTGCCTTCAAAAAGGCTTTGTGATAAAGGAGATTATGCAGGTATTTCTTGTTTTCTAAAACATACCGGTAAAGTTCCCAGGCTTTAAGAAGACGGTTCAGGTCAAAGTCTCCCGGTAACAGCAGGAGTGAAATGTTTCGGCAACCTTTTCCGTAATAGGAAAAAATGTCCATACCCAGTAGTTCAAGGTCCTGTGTTGATTCATTGCCACTCAGCAGGGCTGCTGAGTTCCTGTTTTTCCTGATAATATGCGGGGTGTTTGCGAAATAATATTCAAAATAACGGGCACTGTTGTTGCTGCCTGTGGCAATGACGGCATCTGCTTTTTTACTATGCCGGGCCGACATTTCAATACGATCCACAAGGCTGGCATCCAACGCAGTCAGGACATCTGCAACGGCCACCGGCAACTGGTCATCCTGCGTGGAAAGCTTCCCCGAAAAACAGTGTCCGGACATCAGTACACAAAGCATGTCGTGAAAACCTACCAGGGGTATGTTGCCGGCCATGATTACAATTACTTTCCGGGGGGTACTGATCTCCTTGCCCAGCCCTGGGTATCGGCCAACCCATTTGTTCAAAACGGATGTACGGAGCATATCGGAAAGGGCCTCAAATGCCCTGGCGATTTCACCAGTGGTGAACCAGGGATTATGGTTGGCGGTGCGGAGAGCTGCCTGGTAAAGATGCCGGGGCAAGTCCGGGAGTTGGTGTGTAGCCTGGTCATTTAGCCTTAGTGCATTGGCTGTTTGTCGCATATGATCGCCCAGCGAAGCAAAAGTATGGATCCTATTATTAATTGTTTCCTGCATTTATCCCTTACGCTATGTTCAACGCTGAACCCCAAGGTACGGAAAATTTTTACGGCTTTTCTTTTCCCAATGGTTTTATTTTCCCATATTTGCAGTGTAAGCACCCCAACATGCCGTTTGGGCCCTAAAGTGTTTTTCCCAGCTATATCGGAACCATATTATTCACCCAAAAATAAATAGATATGAAGAAACATAATTTTAGCGCCGGACCTTCGATTCTGGCAAAGGAAGTTATCGAAAACACCGCAAAAGCGGTTCTTGACTTGAACGGCATTGGTATGTCTGTAATGGAAATTTCTCATCGCGGCAAGGATTTTCAGGCCGTGATGGACGAAACCGTTGCCCTTTTCAGGGAATTGCTGGATATTCCGGCAAACTATCATGTGCTCTTTCTGGGGGGCGGTGCCAGCATGCAGTTTTGCATGGTTCCCTTTAACCTGTTGAACAAAAAAGCTGCTTACCTCGAAACCGGAACCTGGGCCAAGAAAGCGATCAAGGAAGCCAAAGGGTTTGGTGAGGTGGATGTGGTGGCTTCTTCGGCCGACAAAAATTTTAATTACATTCCAAAAGCATTTGAGATTCCTGAGGATGCTGACTACTTCCACATCACTACAAACAATACCATCTTTGGTACTGAAATCTTCGAAGATTATGACAGCCCGGTACCCCTGGTGGCGGATATGAGTTCAGACATTTTCAGCCGTCCCGTTGATATATCTAAATACGCCATCATTTATGGCGGTGCCCAAAAGAACCTTGGACCTGCCGGTGCCACTTTTGTGATTATCCGCGATGATATCCTGGGCAAGGTGGACAGGTATATTCCCACAATGCTCGATTACAATACCCACATCGACAAGGGTTCGATGTTTAATACCCCCCCGTGTTTGCCCATATATGCCTGTATGGAAACCCTTCGCTGGCTAAAAAAACTTGGTGGGGTTAAAGTGATGCAGAAAATGAACCGGGAAAAAGCCGCACTGCTTTACCAGGAGATTGACCGCAACCCATTGTTTGTGGGAACTGCTGAAAAAGACAGCCGTTCTATTATGAATATCTGTTTTGTCATGCAGGATGAGTACCAGGCCCTGGAAAAAGATTTCCTCGAGTTTGCCCTTGCTAAAGGGATGGTGGGCATCAAGGGCCATCGTTCGGTGGGCGGTTTCCGCGCATCGACCTATAATGCCATGCCGAAGGAAAGTGTCCAGGCCCTGATAGATGTGATGCAGGCCTTTGAAAAGCAGCATGTGAAATAATGCCTTCATTTTATGACAAACATCCTTTCCCCACCTGTTGAAGGCAGCTGGGGGAAGGCTTTTTATAAATCCATAAACATAAATAATCATGAAAAAAGTATTGGTTGCAACCGAAAAGCCTTTTGCCCCTGCAGCAGTTCAAGGCATCAGGGAAGTGCTTGACAAGGCAGGTTACGAATTGGTTTTACTGGAAAAACATACCTCACCTGAAGAATGGAAGCAGGCAGCCGCTGATGTGGATGCCATGATCATCCGGAGCGACAAGGCTACAGCCGATATCATCGGCGCCGCATCCCGGCTGAAAATCATTGTCAGGGCGGGGGCAGGTTATGACAATATTGATTTGGATGCATGCACCGACAAAGGGGTTGTGGCCATGAACACCCCCGGACAGAATTCCAATGCCGTGGCCGAACTCGCTTTTGGCATGATGCTGTATCATGTAAGAAAAGGGTTTGATGGCACTTCCGGAAGCGAACTTCGTGGAAAAAAACTTGGCATTCACGCCTATGGCAATGTGGGGAAATATGTGGCTGAGATTGCCAGGGGATTTGGTATGGATCTTTACGCATTTGATCCCTTCGTAGACAATGCAGTAATTGAACAGGACGGGATCAAACCCCTTGAAACAGAGCAGGAACTTTATAAAATCTGTGATTTTGTTTCCCTGCATATCCCGTCCAATGAGAAAACGAAAAAATCGATCGGGTATGATCTGCTGTCTGTTATGCCGGCGAAAGGCACCCTGGTCAATACAGCCAGGAAAGAGGTGATTGATGAAGCGGGCCTGTTGAAAATCATGAACGAGCGTGACGACTTAAATTATTTGTCGGATGTTGCGCCTGACTGCCGTGAAGAGATCGAGGGAAAATATCCCGGACGTTTTGTGTTTACAGCGAAAAAAATGGGTGCCCAAACTGCGGAAGCAAATATTAATGCGGGAATTGCTGCGGCTACCCAGATTGTCAATTTTCTGGAAAAAGGCGACAATTCTTTTCAGGTGAATAAGTAGCCGGGAAACTGTTGCCTTTTTCCTGTCAAACAAGTGTGTAATCTGAATAAAAATTTATTAACATGGCAATTTTGAAACCTTTCAGGGGCTACAGGCCTCCTAAAGAAATAGTAAAAGAATTGGCTTCCCGGCCTTATGATGTATTGAATTCGGAAGAAGCGCGCAAGGAAGCCGGCGACAATCCTTACAGCTTTTTGCGTGTGGTCAAACCTGAGGTTGAACTCCCCGAAGGCATCGATCTCTATTCTCAGCAGGTGTACGACAAGGCCAGGGAGAATTTTCATGCATTTCTTAACAAGGGATACCTGGCAAGGGATGAAAAGCCCAATTATTATGTTTATGCCCAAAGCTGGGGTAAGAAAACGCAATATGGTATCGTTGGTTGTGCGGGCGTGGAGGATTATCTCAACGACATCATCAGGAAGCACGAATTGACCCGACCCGACAAAGAGGAAGACCGTATGAAGCATGTTCGCATAACCAATGCCAATGCTGAACCGGTATTTTTTACCTACGCAAAATCTGCGGCCATTGACGCCATTGTTGAACAAGTGGTGCAGGCGCCCCCGGTATATGATTTTGTTGCCGACGATGGATTTGGACATCATTTCTGGGTGGTCGACTATGATGAAATAATCCGGACACTCGAAAAGCTATTTACCGGGGTCCCATACTTTTATGTAGCTGACGGCCATCACAGAACGGCAGCTGCTGCGCTGGTTGGAAAAGAAAAGAAAGAAAACAATCCAGGTCATACCGGCAATGAGCCTTACAATTATTTTATGGCGGTATTGTTTCCGGACGACCAGCTTACCATCATTGACTACAACCGGGTCGTGAAAGATCTGAATGGTTTGAATAAAGAAGCATTTATTGAAAAACTGAGCAGGGCTTTTGAGGTGGAGAAGGTGGGAAAATCGGAATACAAGCCTTCGACACTGCATACCATGGGCATGTACCTGGAAGGTGACTGGTATGCCCTGAAAGCTAAACCACACACCTATGATGACCGCGATCCCATCGGCGTGCTGGATGTGACCATTTTATCCAATTGGGTCCTGGAGCCCATCCTGGGGATCAAGAACCTGCGTACTGACAAGCGTATTGATTTTGTGGGCGGTATCCGGGGTTTGGGAGAACTGAAACGCAGGGTGGACAGCGGTGAAATGCAGGTGGCTTTTTCCCTCTACCCGGTTACCATGAAACAATTGATGGACATTGCTGATACCGGTAACATCATGCCACCAAAAACCACCTGGTTTGAACCAAAATTGCGCAGTGGCCTGGTGGTAAATGCGCTTGAATAGAACTTTTTGGCAAACACTTTGTTATTAAAAAATTATTGCTAATTTTGCAGTCCTGAAAAAAACGGTATTCAATTAAAACCAATATACTGATGAGGAAAGACATCCACCCCGAAAATTATCGTTATGTTGTCTTCAAGGACATGTCGAACGATTACAGTTTTATCACCAGGTCAACGGCTACCAGCAAGGAAACCATTAAATGGGAAGATGGAAAGGAATACCCATTGGTGAAACTTGAGATTTCCCATACTTCCCATCCGTTTTATACCGGGAAACAGCAGCTTGTGGATACTGCCGGCCGTGTGGATAAATTCAGGACCAAATACCAAAAGCATCTGAAGAAAGACAAATAATTGGTGTTTGTTTGTAAAAAATCAAAAAAAGCCCTCCGATGAGGGCTTTTTTATTTATATTTATGCTGTTCAACCAGCCTATAAATCACACAACAATGAATTATATCTTATTTGGTGGCCAGTCGCGGGATCATTTACTCCCGTTTACATTTCTTCGCCCGATTGCAGACATACGTGTGGGGATTATGACCATCAGGGAAAAGTGGGAAACCCGCCTGAGGAAAAAAACATCCAGCCTGACCGAACCTTACCTGGCTGAAAAGTATCCAATGATCAAGGAATATGACAATATCCTGGTCAATGGCAGCATTATACCTGATGATACCTTGTTAAAAGAGATCGGGCGACTGCAACCCAATCAGACCCTGATATCTGATGATATACTTATTGCACACCGGGTAAAGGCGGAAGACATTGAAAACCTGGACCATGATTTGCTTGAAGATGTGGAACCCCTTCAAACACAGAGCACAATCAGGAAATTAAACCACTTGTGGGATATTGTGGTATTGAATGAAAAACAAATCATTGAAGACTTTCATTTAATCACCATGCGGAGAAAAAGTCAACCGTTGCCCGGACATGTCAGGGTTATTGCCCCGGAATCTGTTTTTGTTGAGGCTGGTGCCAGGATTGACCTGGCCGTTGTAAATGCCTCTGAAGGACCTGTGTATATAGGAAAGAACGCCCACATCATGGATGGTGCAGTATTAAAGGGCCCGGTGGGTATCGGGGAAGGAAGCATTGTGCGTATGGGAGCCAAAATCTATGGTGGTTCCTCAGCAGGGCCTTACTGCAAGGTGGGCGGGGAGATGCAATCGTCGGTGATTTTTGGTTATTCAAACAAAGCACACGATGGATTCCTCGGGCACAGCGTTATTGGGGAGTGGTGCAATTTGGGTGCAGACACCAACACCAGCAACCTGAAGATCAATTACGATGAGGTGAGGTTATGGAATTATGCGGAGAAAAGTTTCGTCGGTACCGGCCTGATATTTTGCGGGACATTCATGGGAGATCACTCCAAATGCGGAATCAATACGATGTTTAATACAGGGACTGTAGTCGGGGTCAATGCCCAGGTGTTTGGTGCAGGTTTTATGCGCAATTTCATCCCTTCATTCTCATGGGGCAGTACGGCCGGGTTCAGTACGGTTGACCTTGACAAGGCCATGGTCCTTGCAAAAAGGGTACACGAAAGACGAAACCTGGAGTTTGCCAAAGCCGATGAGGATATTCTCCGACATATATTTGAATACACCGTGGGTTATCGAAAGATAATATAAGGAGGCTTTGGTGTGGCAATATACATCCAGGTGCTTTGCCTTTGTGTAAAGTACCTTTTTTTGCTGACAGGGCATACGTGGCACGTTGGTTGCGGTAGATTGTAAGGCAGTGTTTGCGGATGCATACTCATGAATCCTTTTGGGATGCGGACAATTGAAAACAAGGGATTTGAGCACAATGGCCTGTGCTGAGCAGGATGGCATGAACGGGACATTTTGGCCAGTTTCTTTATTAAAATGACATTTTGACGCAATAAACCGTATGGGCAATTTATTTGACAGGGATTTTTTTATTTCACGGGATGGGGTGGATGCCGACAGTGAATTTATACCTCTTTTATCCACTGAGGAAGAACAGCAGATGGCCATGGAGGATATTCCGGAAGAGCTGGCCATACTTCCATTAAAAAACACCGTATTGTTTCCCGGGGTGGTGATTCCCATCACGGTTAACCGTGATAAATCGATTAAGCTGGTGCGTGAGGTATACAAAAAAACACGCATTATCGGAGTGGTTTCGCAAAAAGACCCTGCTGAGGAAGATCCGGATTTTGATGAATTGAGCCGTATTGGTACCGTAGCCAATATCATCAAGATCCTGCAGATGCCTGATGGCAATACCACTGTAATAATTCAGGGAAAAAAACGATTTGAGCTGCTTGAAATGACCCGGGCAGAACCATATTTTATGGCGAGGGTAAAAACATTTGAATCAGCCGACAAACCAAAACACAACAATAAATTCAATGCGTTGATTTCCACGATCAAAGACATGGCCATCCAGATCGTGAAGCTTTCTCCGAATGTGCCCAGCGAAGCCGCTTTTGCCCTGAAAAATATTGAAAGTCCTGTTTTCCTGGTCAATTTTATTTCCTCAAATCTCAACATTGAGGTACAGGAAAAGCAAAAACTGCTCGAAATTCCGGATGTGCTCACCCGTGCCAACGTGGTACTGGAACACCTTAAGCGTGAGTTGCAGGTGGTGGAGCTAAAAAACCAGATCCATTCAAAAGTCAAGGTAGATATTGATAAACAGCAGCGTGATTACCTATTGGGTCAACAACTGAAGACCATACAGGAAGAGTTGGGCGGCAACCCGCAGGAACAGCAGATCAATAACCTGAAAATAAAGGCAAAGAAGAAAAAATGGAGCCAGCATGTGGGGGAAGTGTTTGAAAAAGAGCTTGCCCGGTTGCAGCGTATGAACCCAGCTGCCATGGAATATACAGTTCACATGCATTACCTGGAGACCTTGGTTGAGCTCCCGTGGAACGAATTTACCCCGGATAATTTTGACCTCAAAAAGGCACAGCGTATTCTGGACAGGGATCATTACGGGTTGGAAAAAATAAAAGAACGCATCATTGAATACCTGGCTGTATTGAAACTTAAAGGTGATATGAAATCGCCCATCCTGTGTTTTGTTGGCCCTCCCGGTGTTGGTAAAACCTCGTTGGGCAAATCCATTGCCCATGCCATAGGGCGCAAATATATCCGCATGTCACTGGGAGGCCTCCGGGATGAAGCAGAAATCCGCGGACACCGGAAAACCTATGTGGGTGCTATGCCCGGACGCATCATTCAGAACCTGAAAAAAGCCGGATCTTCAAACCCGGTGTATGTGCTTGACGAAGTGGATAAGGTGGGTTACAAAACCTTCAGTGGCGATCCGTCTTCGGCTTTGCTTGAGGTACTGGACCCGGAACAGAACAATACGTTCTATGACAACTATCTGGAGGTGGAATACGATTTGTCGAACATCATGTTCATTGCCACTGCCAATACCCTGGCCGGTATACAACCTGCCCTGCACGACCGCATGGAGGTAATTGACCTGAGCGGATATATTGTTGAGGAGAAACAGGAAATTGCACGGAGGCATTTGATCCCAAAACAGCTGCAGGCACATGGTGTGAAAAAAGATCAGCTGAGATTCAGCAAGAAGGTGCTTGAAAAAATAATACAGGACTATACCCGTGAATCGGGCGTTCGCAGCCTGGAAAAAACCATAGCCAAAATCACAAGATCAAGGGCCCGCGATATTGTCCTTGGCCATGATGTTGACCCTGGGCTCAAGGTGCAAGACCTGAAGCAGATCCTTGGGGCACCAACCTATACCCGTGACCAAACTGTATTGAAAAACGTGGCCGGTGTAATGACCGGACTTGCCTGGACTTATTCGGGAGGAGAGGTGTTGTTTGTTGAAGTGAGCCTGAGCAAGGGCAAAGGCAACCTCAGCCTGACCGGTAACCTTGGGGATGTGATGAAAGAATCGGCCACACTGGCATATGAGTACCTTAAATCGCATGCAAACCACCTGGATATTGATCCGGAAGTATTTCAAAACTACAATGTGCACATGCATATTCCGGAAGGGGCTACGCCAAAAGATGGTCCTTCAGCCGGCATTACCATGTTTGCTGCCCTGGCTTCGGCCTTTACACAACGGAAAATATGTCCGGGAGTTGCCATGACCGGTGAAATTACCCTACGGGGCAAAGTATTGCCGGTTGGGGGCATCAAGGAAAAAATTCTGGCAGCCAAACGTGCCGGCATACACAAGATAATCCTCTCGGAAGAGAATAAAAAGAATGTGGAAGAAATCAACCAGATATATCTTAAAGGTGTGGAATTTGAATACATCACAGATATGATTGAGGTGGTTGACCTTAGCATGCTCAAGGAAAAAATAAGCCCTCCGATGGTTTTTGAGACCTGACAGCATTAAATGCTGATTTGTAGTTTTTTGTTTCCGGATTTTTTTCTACTTTTGCAGTCCCGTTTGCGGGCCCGTAATTTTATTGTTTAACCCGGCTTCCCTGTAAGGCTGAAGTATAAACCGCGGTGTATACCCGGGAGCCACAGTAGAAATGAATACTTAATGTCAGAAGAACAAAAATCGTCCGGTACGCCGGAAGAAAAACCAGCTGAAAAAAGCAAAGAGCAATCCGAAGATCCGAAAGCTGCTGAAAAAACTGAACAACCTGTGGATGATAATGTTGTTGAAGAAATCAAAGCAGCAGACGATCCCAAAGTGGTTACAAAAACTGAACAAGCCGAAGGTCCAAAAGCCGATACGGAAGAACTGAGGATTGAAGATCCCCAGAAGCCCATTGGCAGTGAAGACATGCCGGAAGAACCAAAGGCAGCATCTGCTTTCCCGGAACAGGTTCCCGGTGAATTTGACTGGGACGCTGTAGACAAAAAACAGGAGCTATACTCTGAATCCGAACGCAAACGCATGGAAGGGTTATACGAGGAAACCCTGAAGTCTATCGGAGAAGGCGAAGTCATTGATGGAACGGTTGTCTCGTTAAATACCCGTGAGATTGTTGTAAATATTGGTTTTAAGTCGGATGGCGTAATCCCCGCAGCAGAACTGCGGTACAATCCTGACCTGAAAATTGGTGACACCATTGAAGTATATGTGGAAAGCCAGGAAGACAGTACGGGACAATTGGTTCTTTCCCATAAAAAAGCCCGCACTTTGCGTTCATGGGAGCGCATTAACCAGGCAAGAGATAACGATGAGATCATCCAGGGCTTCGTCAAATGCCGCACAAAAGGTGGTTTGATCGTGGATGTATTTGGCATTGAGGCTTTTTTGCCGGGTTCCCAGATCGATGTCAAGCCCATTCGTGATTATGATATCTACGTTGGCAAAACAATGGACTTTAAGGTGGTGAAGATCAATCATGAGTACAAGAATGTGGTTGTGTCACACAAAGCCCTGATAGAGGCAGAGCTGGAGATCCAGAAGGCTGAGATCATTGCCAAACTGGAGAAAGGGCAGATTCTTGAAGGTACCGTCAAAAACATCACTTCTTACGGGGTATTTATTGACCTGGGAGGTGTTGACGGGCTGGTCCATATCACAGATCTTTCCTGGGGCCGGATTAACCACCCGGAAGAAATTGTAAAGCTTGACGAAAAAATCAATGTAGTGATTCTCGACTTTGATGAGAACAAAAAACGGATAGCCCTTGGTCTTAAACAACTGACCCCGCATCCATGGGATTCGCTTGATCCTGAACTCAAGGTGGGTGATAAGGTAAAAGGAAAAGTGGTTGTGATTGCAGATTATGGTGCATTCATAGAAATTGCATCTGGTGTTGAAGGCCTGATACATGTTTCTGAAATGTCATGGTCGCAGCATCTGCGGACAGCACAGGATTTTCTTAAGGTCGGCGACGAAGTGGAAGCAGTGATCCTTACGCTGGACCGTGAAGCAAGAAAGATGTCGCTGGGTATTAAACAACTGATTCCGGATCCATGGGCAAACATCCACGAAAAGTACGCGGTGGGTTCAAAAACCACGGCCACCGTCCGCAACTTTACCAATTTTGGAATTTTTGTCGAGTTGGAAGAGGGGGTAGATGGTTTGATCCATATCAGTGACCTGTCTTGGAGTAAAAAAATCAAACATCCCGCTGAATTTACGAAGATTGGTGAAAGTATTGAGGTGGTTGTGCTCGATGTCGACAAGGAGAATCGCCGCCTGAGTCTTGGCCACAAACAATTGGAAGAAAATCCATGGGATGTATTTGAATCTGTGTTCACCATTGATTCGGTTCACCAGGGAACCATTGTAGGTACTTCCGATAAAGGTGTAATCGTAGCTCTGCCTTATGGCGTGGAAGGATTTGCCCCAACCAGGCATATAGTGAAAGAAGATGGCAGTACCGCCAAGATGGATGACACCCTTGAATTCAAAGTGATTGAATTCAATAAAGAAAGCAAAAAAATTGTGGTCTCACACACCAAGGTGTACCAGGATGAAAAATTTGCCGAAAGGACATCCGATTCAGCAGACAGGAAGTCCAGGGACAAAGCCACCAAGAAAGCGGTGAAGAAAGTTAAGGAAAAACTGGAAAAAACAACCCTGGGCGACCTGGATGTGCTGGCCAATTTAAAATCTGAGATCGAAAAATCTGAGAAAACCGCACGTACAGCCAAGAAAGAAGAAGCCATTCAAAAGCTGGAGGCCAAGGCGGCTAAAGAGAAACTTTCTGAAGAACCGAAAAAAGAAGCAGTAAAACCTGAGGAAAAACCCGCAGAAAAGCCGAAAGAAGAGAAGAAGAAACCTGCGGCAAAACCCGCAGAAAAGCCGAAAGAAGAGAAGGAGAAACCTGCGGCAAAATTAAAAGAGGACAAAGAAAAAGCTGCTCAGAAGCCGAAGGAGGAAAAGGAAAAAACAGAGAAAAAGCCTAAGGAGGAGCCGAAGGAGGAAAAGGAAAAACCTGCGGATAAGCCAAAGGAAAAAAACGTCGCGGAAAAGGAAGATGAAGCGGAAAAGGAAGATGAAGCGGAAAAGGAGGAAAAATCTGCGGCCAGGGAACAAAAAAAGAAAGACCAGGCAAAAGGGGACGACAAGAAGGAAGCGAAAGCCGGAAAAGATGCTCCCGAAGACAAAGAAGAAAAATAGTTTTTTAGAAATACCTCCATACAGGGGCCATCTCGGACATATGAGACGGCCCCTGTATTTTTTATGGGTTCGCTGAACCGTTCAGGCACTGGGAGAGCAGTTCAGCCGGATGAAGGGCTTTGCGACCCGTGCCATCGAAGATCTGTTGGCGGCAACTGGTGCCTGCTGCAACAATTATTGCATCCTTTTCGGCTTTGCGTATGGCAGGAAACAAAGACAGTTCGCCAATCTTCATGCTGATCTTGTAATGGTCTTTTTCAAAACCAAAGGCGCCTGCCATACCACAACATCCGCATTCTATTTCCTCTATGGTATTGTTTTGCGGGATGGTCAACATTTTTTTTGTATGATCTGTCGAAGACAGGGCCTTTTGGTAACAGTGGCCGTGCAGGTAGATCTTTCTTCTGCGGGTGTCAAAAACAGAGCCATCGATGCGGCCATTGTCAAATTCTATGGCTATAAACTCATCCAAAGTGTAACAGTGTTTTGCCAGGTTGAACGCCTCTTGCCTCGATTCGTTGCCGACCAGGTCGGGATACTCATCACGAAAGCTTAATACCGTCGATGGTTCAATACCGACCAGGGGTGATTTTTCATTGACCAGCGAGGCAAGCAAGCGAATGTTTTCGGATGCAACGGAGGCTGCTTTTTTCAGCAGGCCCTTCGATATATAGGTACGGCCACTTTCGCGGTGTACCGGAATGTCAATGTGGTACCCCAGTTTGCTAAGCAACTCCAGTGAGCGGATTCCTGCTTCAGTATCGTTATGGTTGGTAAACTCGTCACAGAAAAACAAAATGCGCTTGTCAGAAATAGCATTTTTATTCAGGGCGGGCAGATGTTTTTTTGCCCATTTCCTGAGGCTATGTTGTTGAATTACCGGAAGGGTTCTTTCATTGGCAAAGCCCATGATTTTTTTAATAACAGGAGCCGTGATCCGTCCACGTGCAAATGTATTGTACAGACCGGGTGCAATGCTTCCCAATTTGTTTAATCGCGGGTAAGCCCCTGTGATCCTTGCACTCAACGGCGCCCCATGTTCGTTATAGTAATGTTGTAACACTTCTGCTTTATACTTTCCCATGTCTACATTGGAAGGACACTCTGCCTTGCACCCTTTACAAGACAGGCAAAGATCCAGTACATCAATGATCTCGCGATGATCGAAGGGATTTTTCCTGGGGGAATAACTGACAAACTCTCTCAGGATGTTGGCCCTGCCGCGGGTGCTGTCATATTCATCCCGGGTGGCCTGATAAGAAGGACACATAACTCCGCCGGCAGCAAGTGGTTTGCGGCAATCGCCCGAACCATTGCACTGTTCAACAGCTCTTAAAAAGCCCAGGGTATTGTCGAAGTTAAAATAGGTTTTTATCTTTTTTTCAGCCTGTCCGGGTGTGTAACGCAATGATTCGACTATTGGCGGGCAGTCTGTAATTTTACCTGGGTTCAGCAGATGGCTGGGGTCCCAAATGGTTTTTACGGTTTTGAGCATGGCGGCACATTTTTCGCCCAGAACCACCGGGATGAATGCTCCGCGTAATCTGCCGTCGCCATGTTCACCACTCAAGGATCCGGCATATTTTTTCACAAGCCTGGCCATCCCTTCGGCTGCCTGGTGGAACCGTTCCACATCGGTGCGGTTTTTCAGGTTCACAATCGGGCGTATATGCAGCTCACCAGTGCCGATATGGGCAAAAAAGACACGTTTCAGCTGAAGTGTATCCAGCAATGATTGCACTTCTTTGATATAATCGGGTAAAACCTCTGTTTTAACGGCTGTATCTTCTATAACGGCAACAGCCTTGGAATCCCCGGGCATATTTGACAGAAGACCCAGGCCTGCTTTTCGCAAATCCCATACTTTATTGATGTCGTCGTCGAAAAGGACCGGGTAATGATAACCAATGCCTTTTGCGCGCATATGGGCTTCCATTTTTTCAGCCCTGCCGATGGCTTCATCGCGTGATTCAAAAGCAAATTCCACCACCATGATGGCCCCTGGATCTCCCTTGATAAAAAAACGGTTTTTGGCCTGCTGTATGTTTGCTTTTGTGCAATCCAGGATGTTTTTATCAACCAGTTCCACCGCCACCGGCCCGTATTGAAGTGCCACAAGATTGGCCTGCACGGCTTCATCAATATCCTTTACATGCACACATACCAGTGCTTTTTCGGGCGGAGGCAAAGGAACCAGGTTCAGCTTGATTTCCGTGTACATGGCCAGTGTGCCTTCAGCGCCGCAAAGAATGTTGCACATATTGAATGATTCATCACCCCCAAAAGGGTTTGCGTTCAGGAGCAGGTCGAGGGCATAACCCGTATTTCGCCTTTTAATGGCAGGATCCGGATAATTTGCTTTGATCTCTTTCTGGTTTTCTTTTTTGGAGAGCATTTCAAACAACTGGCTGTAGATCTTGTTTTCCAGGGTGCTTCCCACGCATTTTTTCCTGAATGCTTCCTGGTCGAGGGGTCCAAATGTGGCTGTGCTGCCGTCAGAAAGCAGTGCCTTGATTTCGATTACATGATCGCGGGTGCTTCCGTAAATGAGTGAATGTGCCCCGCAGGCATTATTGGCAACCATTCCCCCGATCATGCACCGATTGCTTGTGGATGTTTCCGGGCCAAAAAACAGTCCGTGTGGTGCCAGAAAACGGTTTAAGTCGTCCAGGATCACTCCCGGCTGTACCCGGATCCATTGCTCATTGGTGTTCAGCTCCAGGATCTGATTCATATGACGTGAAAAATCCACCACCAAGCCATGCCCGACCACCTGGCCTGCGAGTGAAGTACCTGCGGTCCGCGGGATGACCGGCAATTGATGCTTCCCGCAGAATGCCAGGATTTTTTTCAGGTCTTCGACATGTACCGGCCGGCAGACTGCCGCCGGCACTTCCTTGAATACCGAAGCATCAGTTGCGTATAAAAGCCTCCAGCTTACATCATAATGAATATCACCCTCAAGTTCTTTTTCCAACTGTGCGAAAGGGAATGCCGTCGATTGTAAATTCATAGGTCAACAAATTACGTGGGTTGGTATGTGTACTCAGATATTTTAGTCCGGCGGGTATGTTTGTGCCGGCCTGCTGTGGGGACCCAGCAATTGAAAACTCGCCATAACCGGGTTGTGGTCTGAATGTTTGAAATCCAAATGAATGCCTTGTACCTTTAAGGGTTTTATGTTGGGTGATGCAATAAAAAAATCGATCAGTGTTGTGGGTGTGGTGGCCGGATGGTAGGGTTCGTGTGCACGTCTGTTGGTGGGGGTGGTGGGATCATATACATAATGCCAGCCTTCGAGATAATCATCTTTTATCAGCATCAGATTGTTATGATCGAAAATATTGAAATAGAAACCGGGTTCAAATCCCGGCGGGCTCTGATTAAAATCTCCGCCTGCAATCACGTAGTTGCCTTGTTCGTATTCTGAAATGAGTACCTGGCGCAGATAATCCATTTGCAGTGTACGCAAAGTGCCGTCATCAAAAGCTGAATTATGGGTGTTGATTATTACCAGTTCCTTTTCGTTGGCGAGGGGGTACCTGCTCAGAAGAAAACATCGTTGCAGGTTGAACAGTTTTCCGGGCCAGGGATAATGACCCGGATAATTGACCCTTTTTACAGAATGAGGAGTGGGACGGCTGCTGGTAAGCAAACCGGACGACACCCTGCCCATGGGTGCATACCACGGTACCGGGACAAACCGTACGTGGTAGTTTAACCCGAATGCATGGTTCGCCTCCGGCAGGTGCTTGCTGATGGTATCGGGCATATTGATGTAGTATGAACGCCTGGATTTCTGATCGGCCTCCTGGAACAAAAACACATCGGTGTATTGCTTTGCACGAATAAAATCGTTGATCGCCTGCAAATTGCGCAATGTTCTTTGCCTGCTTGTGCGCATTTGCCGGCCGCCATCATAAAAGAAATCCATATCATCGCCCATGCCGGCATATCCGAGGTTCCATGTCATCAAGGTGATGGTTCCGGTATCGCTCAATGTGGAAGGATGGTCGCTTTGAAACACCTGGACACGTTCATCCGGCTCGTAGAATGTAATGTAGGCATAGGCAAGAATAAATGCAATAATGGCCATAATGATAAACAGTATCATACCGGATATTTTAAAAAGCCTGCGCATTGGATGGTCCCATTATATGACCAAATATAGTATTTTTCACTTATTCATTTCGCTTTTTGTTTATCTTCGCAGGCATGGATCACACAACTCGTGCTATGATCGTTGCGGAGAATATTCACAAATCCTATGGCAGCCTTGAGGTGTTAAAGGGAATTACCCTGACGATTGGTCAAGCGGAGATTGTTTCCATAGTGGGGGCGTCGGGAGCGGGTAAAACCACCCTGCTCCATATTCTGGGAACGCTCGATCGCTTTGATCAGGGCAGGGTTGTGATCGACGGGCAGGATATTTCATATTTTAACGACAAGCAACTATCGGAATTCCGGAACCGGCACATTGGCTTTGTTTTTCAATTTCACCATTTGCTGCCGGAATTTTCCGCTTTGGAAAATGTTTGCATACCGGCATTTATTGCCGGAAAGGGCAGGAGAGAAGCGGAAGGGCACGGAAAGGAACTTTTAGACTTGCTTGGCCTGACCGACCGCATGGAACATAAACCTTCTGAACTGAGCGGCGGTGAACAACAGCGGGTGGCGGTGGCCAGGGCATTGATCAACAATCCGGTGGTGGTTCTTGCCGATGAGCCCAGCGGCAACCTGGACAGTAAATCATCAGGCGAACTGCACCGCTTGTTTTTTAACCTGCGCGACACCATGGGGCAGTGTTTTGTGATCGTTACCCACAATGAAACGCTTGCCGGGATGGCCGATCGCCGGTTATCAATTCGCGACGGCCTTATTCTCTGATCAGGTCTTCCAGGTCTATTTCACTTATTACCGGAATATCGAGGATTTCGGCTTTTTTGCGTTTTTCCGGGCCCATATTGTCGCCTGCAACCACAAAGCTTGTTTTTGAAGAAATACTGCTTTTGACTTCACCACCGTTCTCTTCGATCAACTGTTTGATGTCGTCTCTCGAGTATTTGGTAAAAACCCCAGATACGACAAAAGATTTCCCTGCAAAGGGTTTTCTGGCCGGTATTTTTGTTTGATCCGTCTGAAACGACAAACCGGCATCAAGGAGTCTTTCGATGATGCGTAAATTCTCCGGGTTGTCGAAATAAGCACGAATGCTTTGGGCCATTTTTTCGCCCACTTCATGCACGGCAACAAGATCTTCGTATGATGCTTCCTTCAAGCGCTCGATCGTACCAAAATGACGGGCTATTTTTTTTGCCATTGTTTCTCCCAGATGTCGGATACCCATCGCATATAAAACACGTTCAAATGGCACTTCCCGTGATTTTTCAAGCGCTGACAATATGTTTTTTACAGTCTTGTCGCGAAAACGGATGACTTTTTCCTTTTGACTTTCCGGATCAAAGACCTTCTTCTCAAGCCCGATGAGGTCATCATAGGTAAGATAATACAGGTCGGAGATATTGGAAACCTTGTTTTTACTGATGAGCAGTTCGGTCTTGCCCTGTCCCAGGCTTTCGATATTCATGGCCCTGCGGCTGATGAAGTGTTCAATGGTGCCCCGTATCCTGGGCGGGCAAGTCTGGCTGTTTGGGCAATAATGTACAGAACCCCCGGCTTCTTTTACAAGGCCGGTGCCACATTCGGGGCAGTTTTCGGTGAAGTGAATTTTCTGTGCCGGAAGTTCCCTGGCCGTAAGATCCACATCTACGATCTTGGGAATAATGTCCCCCCCTTTTTCAACCATGACCATGTCGTTGTAATGAAGATCAAGTTCATTGATTTTGTCTTCATTATACAGTGAAGCCCTTTTTACCTGGCTTCCTGCAAGCAATACGGGGTCGAGAATGGCCACCGGGGTTACTGCACCTGTGCGGCCAACCTGGAAAGCAACATCTAACAGACTGGTGGCCGCCTTTTCGGCTTTGTATTTGTAGGCAATGGCCCATCTTGGAAATTTACTGGTATGGGAGAGGGCCTGTTGCTGTGCGTGGCTGTTGACCTTAATCACCACACCATCAATGCCAAATGGAAGGGAGGCCCTTCTTGTTTCACCCTCCCTGATAAAACCAAACACTTCCTCAATATCGGCACAGCGCCGGATATCGTCAGATACCTTAAACCCCCACTTTTTCAACGTTTGCAGGCCGTCCCAGTGGTTGTCAAAAGGCAGGGTTTCGCCATGTACACCATATATGAAACAGTCGAGGTTGCGTGTGGCCACCAGGGATGAGTCCTGTAGCTTGAGGCTACCGGCTGCAGCATTTCTTGGATTGGCAAATCTGGCCTCACCAGTTTTGTCTTTCTCCGCGTTCAGGGCAAGGAAACTGGCATTTGGCATAAATACTTCGCCACGCACTTCATATACTCCTTCCGGTGCATTTCTCAGCATTAGGGGGATGCTCCCAATGGTCCTGACGTTGGCGGTTATTTCATCCCCCTGAACCCCATCGCCACGGGTTACCGCCCTGACCAGGTTGCCATGTTCATAGGTAAGCGATATGGCTACCCCGTCGTATTTCAGTTCACATACATATTCATGGGGGCTGTCCAGTGTTTTTCTGATGCGCTGGTCAAACGCCATTAATTCCTCCTGGCTGTATGTATTGCTTAAAGACAGCATAGGGTATTTGTGCCGGGCAACCGGAAATTTTTTGGTAACCTGGCCGCCAACCCGTTGACTGGGTGAATTTTTTTCGCGCAGTGCAGGGAACTTCTTTTCCAATGCAATGAGTTCCTCCAGCAACATGTCGTATTCGTAATCGCTTACCTCAGGCTTGGCCAGCACATAGTAACGGTAGTTGTGTTCGTTGATCTTACGGCTGAGTTCTGCTATCCGTTTGCGGGCAACTTCGTATTCCATACGGTCGTATTGGGGTTTAAAGAATTGATGTTTCAGGGTCCGCCAACCACCAGGCGCAGATTTTTGGAGTTAATAAACATAACGGGAATTTTATCGGGGTTGTATAAAACCCTTTCTTCGGTTGTGTTGAATGGATTCCAGGCTAATTTATCGGGGTCTGAAGTGATCATGATGGCATCTGCATTCTTTTCTTTGGCAAACGCCAGTATCTGGTTTGCAAAAGAACCCCGCGGGCTTGAAAATGTAATGGAGTGGGGGATGTTATGATGGTCCAGGATTTCTGTAAGTTGTTTCAAGTCAGCTTTGAGCTTTTTGTCAGTCGACTCATCCCCGAAGTTTTCCACAAATACATCAAAATGGGAACCGGCCGCTTTGTGCAGGATTTTCGCCCATTTGACTTTTTGTTTGGATCCTGGTTGAAGATCGAGCGGATAAATGATTTTTTTATAATTGATGCCACCGGCAGGCTCCTGGATAACGATTACAGGAACAGGTGAGCGTTTTACCACCCTCAGGGCAAAACTACCCGTGATCCATTGTATGCCTTTTTTCCCGGGCGTGCCAATAAAATGAAACAGGGCCTGGTGTTTGACCGCTGTATCTGCGATCACCCTAAACAGGCTTCCCCGGGTAACAATGGATTGCGTCTCGATGGCATGTATCTTCTCAATATTTTTTGCCATCTCATCAAGCCTTTCCCTGGCAAAGTCTTCCGTTTGACCCTGCTTTTGGAGTTTTTGCATGGTGCGTTTGTCTATCACGTGAAGAATAAGCACCTTTCCGTTGAGTATCCTTGCCATGGATACGGCGTGGTCAATGGCACAATCACCAATGTCTGTAAAGTCGGTTGTGGCCAGAACCAAGGGTTTTTCATTCGATTCCATATGCCTGGGTTTAATTTGCGATGGATGGATTGACGGATTCCGCAATTTAAGAAAAAATGTTGAAATGCTCCATAAAACCCTTTTGTTGCATTCCGGATTTATCTAAAGGGGATCCGGTAGTAAATATGGTAATGAAGCATCAGGCCGGTATTTCTGCCGGTCTTACCAAACCCCCCGATAAAATATGGTTCCATCTCGGCTTCCCTGGTGTTATACAGCAGCAACTTGCCACGCAAACTCCAGCCGATAAAAACATTGTACCCAAGTTCTGTCTTAAGGCTGATGCCTGCCTCTATCCAATGCGCACTGTAACTTTCTGAATCAACCGCTGTTTGAAAATCACCCCAGTAGGGATCGGGGATGAGAATAAACGGCGCTTCATGGTCCAGTTTGCTGAAACCATACCTTAAGGATAGAAGAACAAGGTCATTGGGAGCCTCCGGTTTGCGCCCAAGGACATTAAAATCAGGGCCAAGCCTGAGGTAATAACCCCCGGCCATGTATCGGTGTGTTTGTTTTTGTACATCAATATCAAGCAGGCCTGCCTCCACGGCAACAAAGTGATTGTATTTCCATTCCACATCCAGGGATATCTCCCTGAACATGGTTTCGGGCTCCACCAGCTGCCTGGCAAAACCCGATACATCCAGGCCAACCCTGACTGAAGGAGAATAACCCGCATCGTTATTTGCCCGTAAACCCTGGCTGAGGCTCATCACCATTACCGGGATCAGGAATAAAAACCTTAAGATGTTCATCAAGTGTATTGGTTACATATGTGGTGGTTTCCTCAATGGCAACAATATGGTTGTTGGTGTGGTTTATTCCGGTAAGCTCAAAGAACATGGTAAATCCACATTCTACCGAAATAAACTGCGTTTCCCGTTGGTATGTTAACCAGAGGGTGTCCGTGATCGGATAAAAATCGATTACAAATGCACAATTATCTGTGGCGGGATTAAGAGGCAACTCCAGGACAGATACCGAAGTCAGGTGTTCGTGTACCGGAATATCAGCCTGCTCCAGCGAAAATACCCTGAGTGAATCCACAACTGCCCATTGGTCATGATCTTGCCCGATCCTGTAAAAACCGATTCGCAGATCGTTGGCCGTAATGTCTTCGCAAATCTCATCTTCCTGACATGCCCAGCACAGGAAAATTATCCCCGAAAGTACGAAGAAAATCCTCCTGAATGCAAAACCCGGCTTGTTGTGGAATGCCATGAAGGCAAAATTAAGAAAAAAGCATTCCCGGTCAATAAAAAGAAAAATAACCGGGAATGATCCCGGCCTGGGTTGTTCCCTGCAGGACACCCATATTGTTGTATCGAAGGATTTTTCCTTCCTGAACAAAATCAATGGGATCTGAAACATAGATATCACCATGATCAGGGTCGATAGCCAACGCATAATAAAAGCTTCCATTGGAAGGGATCAGCAATTCAACCTGTGGCTCATTGATCGTGGCTGACATGGTGTATACACCACCTCCAAGAAAATAGAGTGTTTCACCATCAGGGCAGGTAACCAGGTTGCTGTACATCATATCGGAGTTTGGCAACAGGTATTTGCCGGAAATTTTCAGGCTGTTAGTTTCAATTTTATACAAGGCCGGATGACTTTTAAAAAAGGGGGCACCGCCTGCCAGGACCCAAATGTTTTCACCGGCATCCTTGGCCATTGAAATAGGCCCGGGAGGCAGATATATGCTGTCTGTGAGTTTATCTGTTTGCGGATCTATTTCGTATACATATCCCGATTGTACACCTGTTGCCAATACGCGGCCTCCAGCACGGATCATTGACTCAGTCCATCCGTTCATGGCAATTTCCCCTGTTATTTCATGACTTTCCAGGTCTACGATCACAAGATGAGATCCAAACAAATCACTCACATACGCTTTTGTTTCCGAAACAGGAAGCATGTAACGGGGTGACACCAGGCCTTCAATGAGGCCTTTACGCTCGAATGATTGCGGATCGACCACTTCAATTTTCCCTGAATTGTTGATGACCAGGTATGCCAGGTCATTGAATACCGTCACTGACTGGAAAACATCTCCCAG
>PWON01000057.1 GCA_003557385.1 Bacteroidales bacterium
TGTTGGCTGTTGGCTGTTGGCTGTTGGCTGTTGGCTGTTGGCTGTTGGCTGTTGGCTGTTGGCTAAAGGCCAAAAGCCAAAAATCAAATCATTCCTTCGTCGGCAAAGCTGAAAAAACGGCCGCCCGCCACAATGAGATGATCCAGTACAGGCAAGTCGAGAAACAGCCCGGCTTCCTTACACTTCCTGGTTATTCGCTGGTCGTTCGGGCTGGGACTCAATTGCCCGCTGGGGTGATTATGGCACAGTATCAGCGCAGAGGCGTTGTTTTCGAGGGCCAGTTTGAATATTTTTTTTGGATCCGCCACCGTACCCGACACACTGCCTTCGCTGATGCAGACGGTTCTCTGTATCCTGTGACCCCTGTTGAGCAAAATCAGCCAGAATTCTTCATGGGAAAGATCACCAATGATCGGTTCCATAATTTCAAAGGCATCGCGGCTGCAACTGATGATGCTTTTTTTCAAGCCTTCAGCCAGCCTTCGTCTACGCCCCAACTCCATTACCGCCATGATGTTGCTTGCTCTTGCCGTACCAATGCCTTTAAAACGCATTAATTCGGGCACACCGAGCTTGGCAAGTTCTGCCAGGTTGTTTGACACGCTGCCAAGGATGGTACGCGAAATTTCAACGGCCGAATGATTTGAAGTCCCCGATCCGACAACGATGGCAAGCAACTCGGCATCTGAAAGCGCCTTTCTGCTTTTTGCCAGCAGTTTTTCTCTGGGCCTGTCATCTTCGGCCCAGCTTTTTATCCCCCGTATTTGCCTGGCTGTATAAGCAGAGGATTTGTGTTTTTCCATTTATCCAATATTTATTTTGACGAATATAACAAATATTTTGGCACAAAAAAAGACCTTTCTGGCGAAAGGTCTTTTTGGTAGCCCGTAGGGGAATCGAACCCCTGTTACCAGGATGAAAACCTGGCGTCCTAACCCCTAGACGAACGGGCCGGAAATATGTAACCGAAACTTAACCGGATCAATTATTGCAGGCTGTTAACCTGTTTGGTGAGTTTCGACTTAAGATTTGATGCTTTGTTTTTGTGGATGACAGATTTTTTGGCCAGCCTGTCGATCAATGAGATCACCCTGGGTAAGGACTCTTCGGCTTCTTTTTTGTTGCTGGTATTTCTTAAACTTTTTATCGCTGTGCGCGTTGTTTTGGCATAATAACGATTCCTGAGCCGTTTGGCCTGGTCGGAACGAATCCTTTTCTTTGCTGATTGATGATTTGCCATAATATAATTGTAATGTTAAATTTTTTAGTAGCCCGTAGGGGAATCGAACCCCTGTTACCAGGATGAAAACCTGGCGTCCTAACCCCTAGACGAACGGGCCGTGTAATGATCAGGCCGGAAATCCGGGCGCGAAAATGAGTGCAAATTTAAAATAAATTTAGAATACTGCCAAGATTCCCGGAAAATTTTGTTCCGGCTTCAGGCAAAAAAACAGCAAAAAAACACCCAACCCATGTTTTTACATACTTTTTTATATATTTGTAAGTTGAATACAAATGAAACTGTCCATGACGGTAATTCTTTCATAAAGGCAGAATAACAAAGCGTGGCATGTTGTATGCAACCGGAATTTCAATTATTAATACACAAAACCACAAAAAAAAAATTAGGATTAACCAATACAAAACAAACACTATGAAAAACATCAACTTTAAACTTTTGGCTGTGATGTTGATTGCAGCAGGATTGTTTGCCAGCTGTGGACTGAACAGAATGGTAAGGAATTATGATGAAGGCATTCGTTATATGCCCGAGACCAACCCGTTGGAGAATCACGGTGGACAAGTAGCAGCAAATGTAGATGGTGCCGTGAACACAGGGTACTTTCACCGCAAGGCCGTCGTTGAGATCACCCCGGTACTGATACATGCCGGTGGCGAAAAAGAGCTGGAAACAGTGACCCTGCGTGGCAGCGGAACAACTACCACGGGAATCATGATCAACCGGGATCGCGGAGGAACATTCAGTCTCAACAATGTTATTGCATACGAGCCCGACATGCTGGCTTCGGAACTGTACATGCGTGCCAAAGTGTATCGCGAAGGCAGTGAGCACAGGGCCACAGAGCTCCCCCCTAGAAAAGTGGCCGACGGGGTGATTATTACGTCGCAAAGGGTCAAAAAAGACCACAAAGTTGCGTTCGCCCCCCACATGTATGAAGAGGAAGTGATTGTCTCCGAAACGGCAAACATTTATTACGCCTACATGCGCCACAACCTCAACTGGCGCCTTGATCTTAACCGCAAGGCAGAAGCCCGTGAAGCCATCAACAACCTGACTGAGTTTATTCAGCGTGGATGGCAACTCAAAGCGGTTGATGTGAATGCATGGGCCTCTCCGGAAGGGGAAATTGCCTTCAACCTGGAGTTGTCTGAAAACCGGGCCGAAACCGGCGAACGTTATATCAAAAACATGTTCCGCGACAAAAACGTGGAAATGCCGGAACTCAGGGTTGCCGCCAAGGGAGAAGATTTTGACGGCTTTATGGCAAAGCTTGAAGTCTCTGAACTTCCTGACAAACAGTCCATTGCCAATGTGATCAATTCACAGTTGGCTCCGGCCGAAAGAGAAAGAAGGATCAAGGACATGACCGTGATCTATGCCGAGATTGAAAAGATCCTTGAGCCACTGCGTCGTGCAGAAATCACCGTTCATGCCTATGAACCCAAGCGCAGCTATGAAGAATTAGCCGAACTGGCCATCAACGACCCATCGCAACTCGACGAGAAAGAATTGTTGTTTGCCGCTACGCTGACAGATGACAAACAGCAACAACTGGCCATTTACCGTTCCGCACAGAAAGTATTTCCAAGGAACTACAAAGGATATAACAATGCCGCGGCCATCCTGCTGGAAGCCGGCGACATGGATCAGGCCGCAGGATACCTGGAAAGGGCCAATCAACTTGCTCCGGGCAATGGATATGTACAGAACAACCTCGGCGTGATTGCCGCATGGCAATACGACGATGAAAGTGCCGCCTCTCTATTCAACGCAGCCCGGGCCCAGGGAGTAAACGTCAACTACAACCTTGGCATACTGCAGATCAGGAGCGGAGAATATCAGAATGCACTGACCTCTTTCAGGGGATATACCTGCAAGGTCAACGTGGCACTTGCACAATTGATGGCAGGCAATGAAAGTGAAGCCATCAACACCTTGAATTGCGCGCCCGAATGCGGACACGTTGCCTACCTGAAAGCCATTATTGCGGCAAGGAATAACAATGCCCCCGCATTGTACAGCAACCTGCGCCGTGCCATTGAGTTGAATTCAGCCATCAAGGAGATTGCAAAAGAAGACAGGGAGTTTATTCAGTTCTTCGGACAAAGCGAATTCCAGAGCATTGTTATGTAACATACAATGACTTCCATTAAAAAAAGGGGGCTGGTTGTTTGCCCCTTTTTTTTATAGCCTCACACTGGTCATGCCCCTGGGGTATTCTTTGTCTATGCATTCAAACACCCTTTCCAGGTGTGAAGGATAGGCAACAAAATCGATGGCATTGGTGTCGAGCAACAGCACCCGCAATTGTGGCTGCTGTTTGAGGTAATCAAAATAACTCTCCTGTATTTTATCCAGGTATTCATCCGGGATGCGTTGCTCATAATCCCGTCCCCTGTCCCGTATATTGTGTTGCAGCCTGCTGGTCTTTACATATAAATGAACCAGCAAATCGGGCCGTGGCAAATTGGCATTCATGATGTCAAACAGCGTCCGGAACAAATGGTATTCGTCGTCGTTGAGGGTTTTCCGTGCGAATATCAGCGATTTATTCAGAAAATAATCAGAAACGGTACAATCAGTAAATAAATCCTGTTGCGACAACTCCCGCCTGAGCTGCTGATACCTGTCGGCAAGAAATGACAATTCCAGGGGGAAGGCATATTTTTCCTGGTCTTCATAAAATTTGGCCAGAAAAGGGTTCTCTTCAAATTGTTCAAGTATGATTTTGCCATTGTAGCGCTGAGCCAGGCGGGTGGCCAGGGAGGTTTTCCCCGCACCGATATTCCCCTCAATGGCTATGTAATTGTATCGCATGTCGGTCAGGATTCGGTACTATGTATATCTGCCTGAGGCAGGGTGTTTACTTTTTTTGTTTTCAGGGGATCCTGACATTCACGAAGCAATTGGTCAATCCTTTTTCCCAGCAAGGGGTGTACGAAGCCGGGAGCGATATCTGCGAGGGGCTGCAGGGCAAACCTCCGCAAATGCAAGCGGGGGTGCGGAATAACGACACCGGGCATGGAAACAACCAGCTGGCCATAGAACAATATGTCAATATCTATTGTCCTTGATTTAAGCCTGTCACGGATACGCTTCCTCCCCAGTTTTTCCTCAATGGCAAGCAACCGCTTCATCAGGGTTGGCGGATCAAGTGGAGTAATGACAGCTATTGCCTGGTTATAGAACATATCCGCCCCGACCATACCCCATGGCTCACTTGCATACAATGAACCCACAGCACATACCCGGATATTCTGATCACTGAGCAAAGCGAACACCCTGGAAAACGTTTCGGGCACATTGCCCAGGTTTCCGCCCAACAAAAGATAAGCAGTTTGCATGCCGCAATCTTCTTTTTAAATAAAAAAACAAAATTGGACAAAAAAAACGGGAACACAAAATTACCTGCAAAGCAAATATTTGTACCTTTAGTCAGATTTTTTTACCCCTATAGTCTCAAATGATCAAAACCATGAACCATTAAATGTTGAACAGATGAAACAGTTTTTTAAATTTATGTTTGCTTCGATGCTTGGGTCTTTCCTCACTTTCCTGATCATTTTTTTCCTGATGATCGGGATCATAGCAACGGCTGTGAGCATCTCAAGCAAAGACACCGTTAAGGTGGCGGATAAATCAGTACTGCATCTCACCCTGACCACCGAGGTGGTAGACCGCGGAGGCGGCAATCCATTTGAATCTTTTGATTTCATGTCATTTTCTCCACGACAGCCCATCGGGCTGAATCACCTCCTGGAAGACCTTAAAAAAGCAAAGGAAGACGAGCAGATTGAAGGCATATTTCTTGACCTGACTGCCATGGCTGCCGGATGGAGCACCATTGCCGAAATACGAAGCGCAATCGAAGACTTTAAAGAATCCGGTAAATTTGTAGTCAGCTATGGGGAAGCTTACACGCAGCAAGCCTATTACCTTGGCAGCGTGGCTGATGGAATATACCTGCACCCCGAAGGTGGGATCGATTTCAGGGGGCTGAATTCGGAATTGTTTTTCCTGAAGAACATGCTCGACCGCCTGGGAATCGATCCACAGGTAATCCGTTACGGGGAATATAAAAGTGCAGGAGAACCGTTTTTCCGCGAAGACATGAGCCCCGAAAACCGCGAACAAATCCTTTCATACATCAGTTCCATCTGGAACAATGTACTGGCAGACATTGCCACCACACGTGGTTTAACCATCAACCACCTGAACGAAGTAGCCGATAATCTTTACACCCGAAACGCTGCCTTGGCACTCGAATGGAACATGATCGACGGGACTGCTTACCGTGATGAGATCTATGATGTGTTGCGCGGACACCTCGGATTGGATCCGGATGACGACATTGAATTGGTTAAACAAGGCGAATACAGGAAAGCACCCCTGCCAAAAAGCATGATTGCCCCCCGAAGCAAAAACAAGGTCGCCGTGGTATATGCCAGCGGGAATATCATTTCCGGACAGGGCAGCGACCGCATCATCGGTTCAGACCGCATTGCCGGGGCCCTGCGGGCAGCCAGGAAAGACGATGACGTAAAGGCCATTGTTTTCCGCATCAATTCCCCGGGCGGGAGCGCCCTGGCCTCTGACGTGATTTTACGTGAAGTGAAACTGGCCGCCAAAGAAAAGCCTGTGGTAGCCTCCATGGGCGATGTGGCCGCATCAGGTGGTTACTACATTGCCTGCAAGGCCGACTGGATTGTGGCAAGTCCAAGTACCATTACGGGCTCCATTGGCGTATTTGGCATGATCCCAAATATGCAAGGGTTTTTTAATGAAAAACTGGGCATCACCTTCGACAATGTCAAAACCAACCAGCTGGCCGATATGATGTCTGTAACCAAACCCCTTACACCGGCCGAACGGCGGATCATAAAAGAAGGCATCGCACAGGTCTACGATACCTTCATTGAACATGTGGCCGAGGGCCGTAACATCCCTGTTTCGGTGGTGGATGAACTGGGCCGCGGCAGGGTCTGGAGCGGTGCAGAAGCCAAGCAGAACGGACTGATCGACGATTTTGGCGGGTTGGACCTGGCCATTGAAAAAGCTATTGAACTGGCCGAACTGGAAGACTACCGAATTGTTGAATACCCAATCAGGAAAGAATTCCTGGAACAATTGCTGGAAGGCTTCGGAGGCATACAGGAAAGGGTATTGCAACGCAAACTTGGCCCCTCTTACCGTTATTACAAGCAATTGGAGGGAGCACGCGACATGACGGGCATCCTCACACGTTTGCCTTACGACATTTATCTGGATTAGTGACACCCGACCGGGGCTTATGGTTTGTTTTCACATATAGCCCTGGTCAAATTACTGCTTTACCTGTTCAGTACTGCTTTACCTGTTCAGGCGGTGCACCTGTATGTCGGGTCTGCCCCACATCAGGAATACCGCCTGGGCAATGTTTGTATTCTGAAGAAAAGGACCGCGTACCGGGTCTTTTTCATCTGCAAAGAATTCAAACAATTCCATACCCGGCCCTTTGGCATAAAAAGGGACCAGCATATTGGTGTGGCTGCCTGAATGCCACCTGGCTTCGGGCAAATTGCCCTGGCCACGGTTAACCACATCGTCGTTGAACGGATCGGGATGACCCGGCCCTGTCAGATAACCGGTTTCATGGTCGCTGGTCACGATAACCAGGGTCTCATCCCAACTGCTGTTTGTTTCCACCCAATGGATGGCAGCCATCACGGAATTGTTAAAATCAATCTGTTCTTCGATCATACGGCCCAGGTGGTTGTCGTGCCCTGCCCAATCCACGGCACCCCCTTCGATCATTACAAAAAACCCTTCCGGATTCTGGGCCAGCACATTCAGCGAAGCATTTGTCAGCTCTACGAGCGTCGGGATGTTTTCATTCATCGGCTGTTCAAAGGGCATATCTGCTTTGTTGTCACGGTTTCGACCATAGTTCAGGGTCGAATAGACCCTTGGGACACCAAGTACGCGCCGGGGTACCGGTCCGCTGGCCATGGCAACGAATTCCTCTCTTGTTTCAATAAACGTCCAGGGGTCTCTTTTGCCGTCGCCATTCACATCCTGGACGTACAACAAATCTTCACCAAAGACAAATTCGGTACGACCGTCATTGGCCACAAGTTGTTCCCAAATCTCATAGCCACCCACATAACGGGCCGTCATCTCTTCTGGCTCCCCATCATCATTATAATAAGGATGTCCCGGGGCCATGATCACATCCGCCTTTGTATGAAAAAACATATATCTTGCAATCTCCTCGTAATTGTGCCTGCTATGATTATGGGCAACAAACCCGGCCGGGGTGGCGTGGCTTAACGGCACACTTGAAACGATCCCGACAGATTTATTCAGGGCCTTGGCCGCCTGGCTTATGTGGGTCAGGGTGTCGCCGTACATGCTCAGGCCCAGTGCCCCGCCAATGGTATTCTTTCCTGTGGAGAGTGCTGTTGCGGCCCCTGCACTGTCAGTAAAGTCGGCCGACAAATAACCCGGATCCTCCCAGGCAGTGCGCGGAGCATAGCCATTATGGAAAATTGTTTCCCCACCGGAGATTCTTGCTGCGCTGTAAGTGGCCTGCGCCAGGGAAAGCCAGTCGTCCTGTTCATATACCTGAACGCCTGCCCGCCCATGTTCAAAATAGTTGGTGGCCAGAACATGGTTGAAGCCCATGCCGTCACTCACAAAATAGATGATGTTCTTCGGATAGGGCAATTGGCGGCCTTGTTGCTCAGGTGAACGTGTCTGACAGGAAACAAGGCTGACAACCAGTAAAAAAACCAGGTAGGGTAACATGCGACGGTGGGTAATCATATTTTGTTGTTTTTAGGTGAAAAATAAGATTTTCTTATATAAACGATCATATTGTTGTTTATGTTTAACAGATCAGCCCTCAATAAACCGTACAGCAGATGCCTTGAATGTAAGCCACACTTTTTTGCCGGGATTAAGGTGCATGTTTTCGTACGATTGCCTGCTCACTGACACGACAAATTCTGTTCCGGCATCCACCACCAGTTCCATACCGGAACCACTGAGATAAATTTCTCTGATTATTCCCCGTAAGCGGTTAACCGCCGATGATTCTACCAGCTTTTCCGAAACCAGGATGTCTTCCTGGGGGATCATCAGGTAGCCGGCTGTCTGGCCATCCTTGCCGGTATAAAGGATTTCAAGCTGATCGTTGACCCTGCCGGAATACAA
>PWON01000124.1 GCA_003557385.1 Bacteroidales bacterium
ATACATTCATGATCCGGGTAACAGACAATGGCTGCGGTATGAGTAAACAGATGCTGAAACAGGTTACAGACCCTTATTATACATCCAGGACAACAAGAAAAGTTGGAATGGGTATTCCACTTTTCAAGCAGAGTGCAGAGCAGTCCGGGGGATCCCTGGAAATTACTTCTGCATTGGGCAGGGGAACGGTGCTCGAGGCCAGGTTCATGCATGACCATATCGACCGGCCGGAGCTTGGAGATATTTCAGGGGTGTTGGTACTGCTAATCGGAGCAAATCCGGAGATACGGTTCCGGTATGTACATAACATTAATGACAGGCAATATATACTTGATACCAAAGAAATTGAGGAGGTACTGGAAGGAACACCGGTAAGTGAACCGGGGGTTTTACAATTTATCCGGGAAATGATCGATGAAAACCTGGTGGAAACAAATACTGGAAAAAATATATAATTTTTCAAGCGTTAATTACAATCAAATGGGAGAACCAATCATGACAAAAATCAAATCATTGGCAGACCTGAAGAAAATAAAGGGAGATCTTCAGTCGAAGATTGCCCTGAGGGAAAAAAGTGACAAGCCGGAGGGCCGGGTTATTGTGAAGGTGGCCATGGCTACCTGCGGCATTGCCTCAGGCTCCAAGGATGTAATGGAATACCTGGTGGATGAATTAGACAAGCGCAACATCGACGCCATCGTGAGCCAGACAGGTTGCATGGGATATTGCTACGCAGAACCGACCATAGAAGTAACCCTTCCGGGAAACGAGCCTGTGGTCTATGGCTATGTGGATCTTAAAAAAGCCGATGAGATTATCGAGAAATATATCAGGAACCAGGAACTGGTGGACGGGATCATCCCGGTAAATTATCAAACCATCGAAAAAGACAAGGAGGACTAACGACATGGCAAAGTTCAAGATGCATATGCTGGTTTGTGGTGGTACCGGATGCCGGGCCTCTGCCAGCGACATGCTGTTCGACAACTTAAAAAAGGAATTACAGGAGCAGGGTCTGCAGGATGAGGTGCAGGTAGTCACCACCGGCTGTTTTGGTTTTTGTGAAAAAGGGCCCATCGTGAAAATGATCCCCGACAATACGTTTTATGTATCGGTGGAACCCGGTGATGCAAAAGAAATTGTTGCCGAACATGTGGTCAAGGGACGCAGGGTGGAACGCCTGCTTTATGTAGACCCGGTGAATAAAAAACAGATTGCCGATTCAAAGGGAATGGGTTTTTACAAAAAACAGATCCGTATTGCCCTGCGCAATTGTGGTTTGATAGATCCGGAGAACATTTATGAATACCTGGCAGCAGATGGATATGAAGCCATGGGCAAGGTGCTCACGGAGATGACCCCGGAAGACGCCATACAGGAAATGATTGATTCCGGACTGCGGGGGCGTGGGGGAGGCGGCTTCCCAACGGGTGTGAAATGGCAAATTGCCAGCAAGGTATCTGCAGACCAGAAATATGTGGTATGCAATGCCGACGAAGGCGATCCGGGCGCTTTCATGGATCGTTCCATCCTGGAGGGTGACCCCCATTCTGTACTGGAGGCCATGGTGATCAATGGGTATTGCATTGGCGCCACCAATGGGCTGATTTACATCCGGGCGGAATACCCGCTGGCCATCAACCGCCTGAAGATCGCCATCAAACAAGCCCGTGAATATGGGCTGCTGGGTAAAGATATCCTGGGCAGTGGCTTTGATTTTGATGTGGAAATCAGGTATGGTGCGGGTGCCTTTGTTTGTGGTGAGGAAACCGCCCTGATCCACTCCATGGAAGGAGAGCGGGGAGAACCCACATTCAAGCCGCCATTTCCGGCACAAAGTGGTTATTTGGGCAAGCCCACCAACGTAAACAATGTGGAAACCTTTGCCAATGTGCCGGTGATCTATAACAAATGTGCAAAATGGTTTGCAGGCATCGGCACTGAAAAATCCAAAGGGACCAAGGTGTTTGCCCTGGCGGGTAAGATCAACAATGTCGGCCTCATTGAGGTACCCATGGGCATTACTTTGCGCGAGGTGATCTTTGAGATCGGAGGAGGCATCAAGGATGGAAAGAAGTTTAAGGCGGTGCAGACTGGCGGGCCATCCGGTGGCTGTTTGACCGAAAAGCACCTGGATACACCCATTGATTTTGACAACCTGCTGGCTGTAGGGTCTATGATGGGATCGGGCGGGATGATCGTGATGGATGAAGACGACTGCATGGTGGCTGTGGCCAAATTCTATCTCGATTTTACCGTGGAAGAATCATGTGGCAAATGTTCCCCCTGCCGGATCGGAAACAAACGGCTGTATGAACTGTTAGAAAAGATCACCAAGGGACAGGCCGACAAAGAAGACCTGGACAATCTGAGAAACCTTTGTATGGTAATCCGTGATACATCATTGTGTGGGTTGGGCCAGACCTCCCCAAACCCTGTTTTGTCTACCATGGATAACTTCATGGCTGAGTACATAGCACATGTGGAGGATGACCGGTGCCCTTCCGGGGTATGCAAGGACCTGATCCGTTACGAGATCATTCCGGAAAACTGTGTGGGCTGTACGGCATGCGCCCGCAATTGCCCGGTTAACTGTATCGCCGGCGAACGCAAGCAGTTGCATACCATTGACCAGTCGCTGTGTATCAAATGCGGCGCCTGCCTGGAAAAATGTAAGTTTAATGCAGTAGCAATCATCTAATCATCATAAGGACACAGAACAATGGAAATGATTAAATTAACCATAGATAACAGGACCGTTGAGGTGGAAAAGGGTACGACCATTTATCATGCTGCAAAGAAGCTGGATATAGATATTCCCACACTTTGCTACATGAACCTCGGTGACTTGAAAATAGAGCACAAACCCGGTGGTTGCCGTGTTTGCGTTGTGGAAGTGGAAGGCAGGCGTAACCTGGCCCCGGCTTGTGCCACCGAATGTTTTGAGGGCATGGTGGTGCAGACCCACAGCATCCGCGTACTCAATGCACGAAAAACCGTGCTGGAGCTGATTCTTTCCGATCACCCGTTTGACTGTCTGATATGCGCCAAGAGCGGAAACTGCGACCTGCAGGACATGGCCATTAAAATGGGGGTGCGCAGCATTCCCTACCAGGGGGAAAAGTCGACCTATAAGCCCGATTTTTCTCCGGCCATCATTCGTGATATGGACAAATGCATTATGTGCCGCCGCTGTGAGACCATGTGCAACGACTTCCAGACCGTGGGTGTATTGTCGGGTGTGAACAGGGGTTTTGAGGCCGTTGTGGCCCCTGCCTTTGAGCGCGACCTGGATCACAGCGAGTGCACCTACTGCGGCCAGTGCGTGGCCGTATGTCCTACCGGTGCATTGACGGAAGTTGACCATACCACCCAGTTGATCCGCGACCTGGCAGATCCCGCCAAAAAGATGGTGGTGCAAACCGCACCGGCGGTACGTGCTGCTTTGGGTGAAGCCTTTGAAATGGAGCCTGGCAGCCTTGTTACCGGGAAAATGGTGGCCGCCCTGCGCCGTTTGGGGTTCGACTATGTGTTTGACACCGATTTTGCAGCCGACCTGACCATCATGGAAGAAGGTACCGAGCTGCTTGACCGGCTGACTCGCTTTCTGGACGGTGACAAGAAAGTGAAGCTTCCCATGCTTACCTCATGCTGCCCCGGTTGGGTGAACTTTTTTGAATACCACTTCCCGGACATGCGCGATATTCCCTCCACGGCAAGGTCGCCGCAGCAAATGTTCGGTTCCATCGCCAAATCTTATTTTGCCGATCAGATCAACACCAAACGCGAAGACATGGTGGTGGTATCGGTGATGCCCTGTGTGGCCAAAAAATACGAATGTACCCGCGAGGAATTTTCTGTCAATGGCAACCCCGACGTGGATTATTCCATCTCCACCCGCGAACTGGCCATGCTTATCAAGCGCAGCAACATGGATTTCAACCGTTTGCCTGAAGAAGATTTTGATCAGCCCATGGGTGAGTCTACCGGGGCGGCTGTGATCTTTGGCACCACGGGTGGTGTGATCGAAGCTGCCGTGCGTTCTGCCTATGAGATCCACACAGGGAAAACCCTGAAAAAAATCGACTTTGAACAACTGCGTGGCATTGACGGAATCCGGTCGGCCAGCGTCGATTTCGATGGCATAGAAATTAATATTGGCATTGCCCACGGTCTGGGTCATGCCCGCAAGTTGCTGGAAGACATCAAGGCGGGCAGGAGTGATTACCATGCCATTGAGATTATGGCCTGTCCCGGTGGATGTGTGGGTGGTGGCGGACAGCCGCTGCACCATGGCAACCCGGCAATTATCAAGGCCCGTCAGAAGGCCATCTACCGGGAAGATGCCGGAAAACCCATCCGCAAATCCCATGAAAATCCGGCCATCATCAAACTGTATGAGGATTTTCTCGGCAAGCCCATGAGTGAAAAGGCACACCACCTGCTGCACACACATTATTTTGACAAAAAACAAAAAGATGTGTTGCTTGACTAAGTTTTGCAGTAAGTAATTGAGAGGTGTAATCAAAAAAACAGAACAATAATGACATCCATTAAATTAAAACTTAAAGAAAGCGAAGTGCAACAACTCAGAGAAGTTGCCAAATCGTTCAATAATGCGCCCGGGGAACTGATCAACGTGCTGCACAGGGCACAGGAGATCTTTGGCTACCTGCCGGCAGAGGTGCAGGAGGTTGTGGCTCAAGAGTTGAATGTATCGGTGGCCAAGGTCTATGGTGTGGTTACCTTTTATTCGTTCTTTACCATGCTGCCCCGGGGGCGCTACCCCATTTCCGTCTGCACCGGAACGGCCTGTTATGTGCGTGGTGCCGAAAAGGTCCTGGACGAGTTCAAGCGTATTTTAAAGGTCCCCGTAGGAGAGACCACCGCTGATGGAAAATTTTCCATCACCTGCCTGCGTTGTGTAGGTGCCTGTGGACTAGCCCCCGTGGTGATGGTGGGAGATAAAACCTATGGCCGGGTGACCACCGACGGAGTGAAGGATATTCTGAAGGAGTATGAGGAGGCGGAATAATTGCATAAATTGCAAAAATTTACTTTGTTGGAAATGAAAACTGTGTTATCTTTGCAGCGCTTTTGAAAAGGAGCAACGTTCTTATAAAAGCCGGTCCGGTAGTTCAGTTTGGTTAGAATACGTGCCTGTCACGCACGGGGTCGCGGGTTCGAGTCCCGTCCGGACCGCAAAATATGCAATTAAGCCTCTGATATTCAGGGGCTTTTTTGTTTTCATACACTAAAAAACAATCATTTGGTTTTGTTTGAGGGGTATTTCATTGTGAAAAGAAACCTTCCGGGAATTTTATTAAAAAACGCCCTGCATGCTTTTTTGTAAAATCCCAGGTCCATGCCGTTTGACCGCATCAACTCATCATCCCGGATAATGTCTTGTGCCGGGCCAACAGCCATGATTGAGCCTTTGTTGAGGATGGCTACCCGGTCGCAACAGGAAAGCAAAGGCAGGAATAATTGTGACACGATAACCAGGGTTGCCTGTAACCCATTGATTAGCTTTAACAATTGTGCCATCATGGATGGATCAAGGCTTGAAAACGGTTCATCAAAAGCAATAACTTCAGGGTTTGTTGCAATAACAGTGGCAAGTGCAACGCGCTTGCGTTCGCCCATCGATAAATGGTGTGACACCGATTTCTCAAAACCGGTCAAACTCATTGCTTCAAGTGCATTGCGCACCCTTTTAGCCACTTCTTCGCGGCTGTAGCCAAAATTGAGCGGACCAAAAGCAACATCATCTTCAACAGTAGGGCTGAAAAGCTGATCGTCGGGATTCTGAAATACCAGCCCCACCTTCCTCCGGATATCAGCAAGCGACCTATTTTCAACAAGGGTGTCGCCAATCTTTACCATACCGCTTCCGGCCAATATACCATTTAAATGCAAAAGCAATGTCGATTTGCCCGTACCCATTGGACCGATAAGCCCTAATTTTTCACCGGGTTTTACCTCGAGGTTGAGGTTATTAAGTACAGGTTTTCCGGGGGTGTAGGAAAAACTGAGGTTCTTTATTTGTATGGCTTCCGGCATGTATTTATTACATTAAAAGTTCAACCTTAATTTCCCGGATTATAGGGAATAAGTGCCGGTTTATATGTTTTCTGCCCGGCCTTTGTTGCGTTTCTTATGCCCCTGGTTCAATAAACACGCGTATCGACAAAAATACCAGTACGATCAAAACAGAGATCAATATGTCGTTTCTCTTAAGTTCCAGTTCTTTCATATCCTTGAAATCGCCGGTAAATCCCCTGGATAGCATGGAATCATAAATTGTTTTTGAACGTTCCCAGCTTCGCAAAAAGATCATGGCCATTTGATTGCTGTATACCTTTATTCTGTTCATTTTTAGCTTTCCCGGACTTCGACTGTCCCTTGCACGTGTGGTTTTTAACGATTCATCCGCCAGAATAAAAACATAGCGGTACATAAGTGCCGAAATGATGCCAATCAGCCTGGGCATCCTGAGTTTGCGCAACCCATGTAGCAAAGCATGAAATTTTTCGGTTGAGATAAGCCATATCAGCAGGATGATCGACATGCCGGCTTTTAAAAATATCGATAAGCCGATATTGATCGCTTCAGCTTGGGGGTTCACAAACTTGTATTCTCCGGCCAACATAAGCGATGCCGGGTAGAAAAGTGCTGCCATTATTATGAACGGGCTAACGAAAAAAAGTCGTTTTAAGACAAAACCAGGGGGTATGCGGCTCAGTAAGATCAGTGTCAAAATAACCGCTCCATAAAAAACAAAAGGATAAATATTTCCCGGCGTTTCAGATACCATGGCAACAATACCCAGAAACACCATGATCAGTTTAACCCGGGGATCGAGCTTATGCATGAGCGAATTAAGCTCACTGTATTTGTCGATAAATGAGTGTTTCAATTTGATTGCTTGTTAAGTTTTAACCATCTTTTTGGCTTTTATCCCATACATGATGCCTGTCAGGCCAAAAATTAGTGCCAGCCCGAATATGATCTTATATACAACAGGGATCGCATCAAGGGTCATTTGTTTTGGCTCAGGATCGCCGGCAATGATTATTTCTTTCTGTGTGAAAAATTCGCTGGAAATGCTTATGGTCATCATGTCGTAATGTCCCATGCCGTCATCAACACTTACTTTCCAGGTGCCAGCTTCATTGGGCAAAAAGGTAAAATAACCCTGTTTGTCAGTGTTCCCCGTTTGATATAGGGTTTCATTGCCGGGTGCAAAAATTTTAACGCTGGCATCAACGAGTGGCGCAGTCCTGGAGAAAGCCGCCTGTACAATGACTGCGGGAGGCTCCTGATTGACCGTAAAACGAATGGCGTGGGCCATTGTATCCATAGAGAATATTAACATCAATAATGCGCAGGAAAAAATTGCTCTGGTCATTTCTTTGATTTTTTGGTTTTATGAAAGTATGTCTGATTTTATATTTCTAAAAAACCGTACAACAAAAAAAGCCATGCCTCCTTCAATGGTTGCAACGATCAGGTAAACAGAGAATAAAAAGATGATCCCTTTGCCGTAGCCTGAGAGCTGAAATTCAAAGGTCATCAACAAAACCGGTATTATGATGCCTGCAAATCCCCCAGCCATTGCCCTCACATACTCAGGTATTCGTTGCTGCTTCCATATAATCCAGGCAACATATGCCCCGGCACCCATGTTCAGTGAATTAATGCCAACCGACAATAGCCCGCCGTGTTGAAAAATCAACGATTGAAACAACAATACTGTGAAGATCACGGGAAATGCACGTTTGCCCAATATGATGCCGGCAATGCCGATGAGTCCGGGATGAATGGAAGTGCCGGCAAACGGGATGTGGATGAGTGAAGCCACAAACAATGCTGCTCCGGTAATGCCCATCCTGGGGATTTCTTCCATCGGGGTATTTTTACCGGTCAGGTAAATAATCGCAACGGAAGCCACATTGGCAGCCATGCAAATGTTCGTATCAATGATCCCGTCAGCAATATGCATTGTGTTGGGGAATTTTTGTAAAATTTGTTACATCCTGAAAATACAGCCGCCCCACCATGTGGTTTTGTTTAACGCATTGTGTTAATATTTTAAATGATCGTGTTATTCTGTTCTTAAAATTTTTTATTCAATATCTGTCATGACAAACTTGCCGTGCTTGATGCCTTTGGTGCCGATAATCATATCTGCCAGCTCCGTTAGCTTTTGCGCATTCCCTTTTACGGCGATGGTTTCGAGGCATAGATCATGTTCGAGATGGACGTGTTGTGTTGACAGGACCAGTTCATGGTAATCGTGCTGTACATTCATCAACTTGTTGTTGAGCTCGCGCTTGTGATGGTCATAAACAATGACGATGGCACCGGC
>PWON01000145.1 GCA_003557385.1 Bacteroidales bacterium
CCTTATTTTCAATCTCCTGTGGACATATTGGTTTACAACACAGAAAAACGGGTGGGTTTGTACAGTTTTTCTGTATTAATTAAACTTACCCAAGTTAGTGTTTTTTTGCAAATCGTCTTTTTCTCGTGTAATGGCCCCATAAATCATTGTAAGCTACCCCAAAGTTCGGCCATTCAAAATTAGAATTTTCCAAATTCATTGAACCCTTTTGGCATACAATGGCAGGGAGTTTTGTGGTACCGATCCCCATCCGGATGAGTTGTTTTTACCTGACTCCGATCCTGTAGGTGAATTTTAGCAGAAATATATTATGGGGCTTTTCTGTAAACAACTCATCCAGATCGCGGAGGTAGCTGAGGCTTCCATCGATCTCGTAGCCAGACCGGTTTTGGCTCCAAACCAAGTGAAGCGTTGATCCCGGGCTGTATTCCCAGCGGATGACCAGGTTTGACAAGAATTCCTTAAAACGGAAATCCGGTTTGACAAAGAGGTAATCGGTGGTGCCGTCCCTGTTCTCATCCACATGATATACCTCATCAATAAGTTGTATCTGGTCTTCCTGCAAAATGGCGTATCGGTCGGAGAACCGGCTGGCCATGGGGTTGGTAACGTATTTGAAATCACTGTAGTGGCCAGTGGCCACAAAGGGTTGCCCCCAGTATTGAAGGCTCAGGTCGGGCAGCAGGGTAAAATTGAGCCGGAATGAAAAGCTGACCACTTCCTGGGTGATGCTGCCGAAAACATAACGGCTTTGTTCGCCAACAGCCCCCAAGGTAATATACTGCATGGATTCCCTGCGTTTCATATAATAAGGGTTCCACGAGATGTTCAGAATACCGGTGGGCCTGTATGTCAGCCCGGTGCCAATCCGGAACAAGTCCGAACTATCTTCACTGCCCCTACTGAGGTTGCCGTTGATATTGAGTACCAGTTTTTTCCTGCTGTCGGTACTGGTCGAATACCATGAACTCCACCGGTGGGGCATGCGAAAGGAGGGCCCGCCCCTGAGTAGGTTGGTGGAGATCATACCATGATTAAATTCTATACCTGCATTGCTTGACCAATAGTTTCTGTAGCGGATAGATCCGTTGATGTTCCAGCCGGTGACGAGGTTTTTCCCGTTAAAGTTCCACAGGGTGTATTGGTGTATGCCAATATTATAGTTCCTGTAAATTCCTTTTGGTTCCCAAACCCTGTAGATCAGGGCAAAAACCTGAAGTGCCTGATCGGCTTCCCGAAAATACCCGGCGTCATTGATATCAAATCCGGGTGATTTCCAGGTCAGGGCCGAATAGATCATCCAGTGCCCTCCGCCGATTTTACTCAGCTCGATCTTTCCGCCTGTGCCTGTCATGGAGGTCATGGTAGAGTCCACCCCCAAATGCCCGGCATCGGGCCGGTGAAAGTACCTGGCCGGTGACCTTTGGGTGCGGAGCATGGATGTTTCATTTCCCCGCACAAGGCTGATGGCCGTGTGCATGCTGAACATCCATGTTTTATCTCTGAAATAACGGGTGTAGTCAATACCCCCTGAATAGGCAGCGCTGTGCATCTGGTCAGCCAGGTTTTCATCCAGTTGCCGGTGTACGCCCGTAAACATCCCCCCTATGATTGTGGTCCCATCGCTGTAATCTTTCTGCAATCTCCCCACAAAAAAATTAGTGAGGGGCTCCACTGTCTGATGCAGACTGGTTCCCATCAGGCTGATCTCTGCCTTCTCTTCGGCTGTTACCGCGTTGATAAAGGCCACAGACAATCCGTCACTGGTTTTGCCCGTTACTTTGGCTGCCCCCAGAATGTTGGTAAATTGCGGGATATCTGCCACGGCATCCTCACCTAACTGCAATTGGCCCTGGGGGCGCCTTCCGATGCGGCGGGAGTAGAACAAATTGTCATTGCCCACATCCCCGTCGCCAATGCCCAGGTTAAACCGGGTGATATCCCTCCCTTCGATAAAGAAGGGCCGTTTTTCCTGAAAGAAGGTTTCATAGGCTGTCAGGTTTACCTCCGAGGGGTCTGTTTCTACCTGGCCGAAATCAGGATTAATGGTTAAATCGAGGGTTAGGTGGTTGGTGAGACCGATTTTGGCATCCAGCCCAAACTTATACTGACTGTCACGGCCATCCAAAAAAGGGTTGCCTTCAACGGCCGGGTAGCGGGATGCTGAACTGACTGCGTAGGGGGTGATGTCGAATATGCTCCGTGGCTCAACGTCCTCAAGTCCTACCAGTTTGCCAAAGCAGTGAACAATGCCGGGAGTATCGCTGAGCATATGCGACCAAAGGCTCATCTCGGCCCTTCTGTAAAGCTGCCGGGCCAATTGTAACCCCCATACTCCTTCACCCCCCTTTTCAAACCTAAGCTGGCTCAGGGGGATACGCATTTCTGCCACCCAACCATTTTCGTCGATGCCGGTACGCACCCACCAATTGGGATCCCATGACCAGTCTTCGTTATGACCGTCATTGGTCATAATAAAGTCGAATTTTACACCTCCGGCCGTTACCCCAAATATAAATGCCGTACGCTGGTCATAATAGCTGTCGAAGCCAATAGCCACATTGTCGCCGTCATTCTGGTCGCGTCGGGTGAGCCGGCTGACAATACTGTCGGGGGAGCTGTCCCATGCACGTATGGCCACATAGATGTTATCATCGTCATACAGTATCATGAATTCGGTTTGCTCGGAGGGTGGCCTCCCGTTAAAAGGTTCAAACTGGGTGAACTCTCCTGACCACACGCCTGTTGTCCATGCGTGATCATCCAGTACACCGTCAATAGTGGGAGGGGGGACTGTCAGTCTGGTGGCATGATAATGCCTGCCGGGGAGGTTGTTTGACCAGGTGGTACACACCAGCAAAACAAAAAACAAAAGAAAGAGAACTGGAGATTTCATGTGTGTTCCAGTCGTTTATCAAACTTTTTTGTCTAACAAAAATATCAATAAACTGGGCAATAATACTTTTTTTTCACAGGTTTGAGTATTCTCAACACCCTCCTGATATGAAAACACCTTAAAACCTGGATATTCCAATTGACAACGATTGCCTTTGGCATTACATGTCTTCAAGCACAGTAGGCCTTTATCTCTGCGGGGGGTGATGCCACAGACCGGGAGGATCAGTCAGCTTCTCGGCAGGACAAATTTCATATGCCTCATATTCCGGGCAATTTGATCGCTTCTGTGTTGTTGAAAGTGCGCAGGATATCCCTCAGCACCCACCTCAATTCTGGCATTGGGGTTGTTGTCCCCTGTAGCCAGCCTTTGATACAGTGACCCACCAGGGAGAAAACCCTGAGATCCTGATCGGACAATCCACGGACTATCCTCAGCTGAGTATTTTCTTTGAAGACAGAATTCAAAAAAATGACACACTTAAATGAACAGTCTCTGATCTTGTCAGTTCAAGTCTTAACTATTACACTTTATTCAATTGCATTTTTTGCTTTATTTAATCGAAATATCTTAAGTCCTGCTTTTGCCATAAACACGGGCATTTTCCGGGCCATATCCACATTGTGTTTTTTGTCTTTTTCGGATAATTGTTCCCAGGGTACCAATAAATGTGTGGTTTTCTTCCTGGCATTCTTTTTGCCCAATTTCCATCCCTTTGCACTGCGTTCCAAACACCAGCGTTTGTGCTCCATGCGTGCCATTTGTAAGGCTTCGTCATCACTGAAGCGTATCAGTTGTTCACCCCAGTCGCTCAGGGGAGCTATACCGCATTGGATACTACTGAGTTTTTCGCTGATATGATCGGCCTGTTGCCGGTTGGATTCTTTCAAGTGTTCAGGCAGGTTTTTCCAATCGGTAATGGAGGGATTGGATTCCGGGCTTTCTCCTGATTTTAGCCTGTTCGATACATATTCTTCATGAATGGCCCGGGCAATGGTTTCATGAGAACCTCCGAAAATAATGTCGGTTTGACAAGCCTGGTCGAGCAGGGCAAAGGATACAAGGGTGGTCTGTCCCTGGTTGGAACTACCTGTAAGCAAACTGCTGATGCCGGCTTCGCGGGTGGTGCGCACAACAATCTTTATTTTTTCGTTTCGCACGTGCTTAAACATTGACATGGCTGTAAACAGGGCCCTGGTGTCATTGTCGAGGCATACATATATGATGCTCGCCAAGCATTTTTTCTGCTGATCAAACAAAAAACCACCACGCTGGAATTCGGGGCTTCCGACATCCATCTGCAAATAATTAAGCTCACATATTTCTTCCAGGAGGGGATATAACAAGCCAAACAATTCCTGTATTTCCATGGCTTTTTTATCAATCACTGTAACGGGGAACTTTTCCGTCCCAGAGTTTAGCAGCCTCCATTTCTGTGCAAGCTGCACCAAAAGGCTCTCTCCCATTTTTCCGGCGCCAACAAGGATGAGGTGTGGTCGTTTGGGTTCCGGCGAATCATCAAAACGAAACGGCGGGTGTTTTTTCAACCATATCCGCGCTCCACTGTCGTATATATTAAAAAACTCAAGACGCAGGGCTTGTTGGCTGCCCCACAAAAATTCCTGCTCTTTCAGTAAATTGCACAGCTGGGGTTCCACCACATGGACAATACAGGAAAGTACCCGGTCTCTGCGATGTTTAACCAATTCACGGGCATGCACAGCTATCTTTGCATTTACGCCATCATTGCCACTCAATGTGAAAAGATAAGATGCTTTGTGGCACATTGCCTTTTTCAGCAGGTCGGGGTCGGCGGCATTGCCAATGAGCACTATGCAACCAATGTTCCTGCACTGAGCCAACATCTCGTTGATCTCATCAAGCTCTATGATCACAACTTGTTTTTGTTGCTGGCGGTATTTTTGGGCCAGCAACATACCCTTGCGGCCCAATCCGCAAATCACCACATGGCCTTTAAGAAACCGAATCCTGATTAGGTTAAATTGGTCTCGAAATACAAGTGCCAGGGCACTCACGGCAATATAAGCAGCTGTTAACGGGGCCAGGAATCTGGCCAGTTGCAGTTCCCATGGCACCATTCCATGAACCGCTCCCCCCTCCATCACAAACAGTTGTATGGAGCGGTACAAAAGATCCCAATAGGTATATGTCTGTCCAATGGAAAGAAAATACTTTTCAAACCCCACACAACCCAACCCGATCGCAAATACCCCAAACAATCCGAATACGCTCCAATGGTAGTCAAGCCAGGTTTTCTTGATATGTTGTAGCCAACCCATCATTCATCAGGAAATCTTTCGTAAATAATTGTACCCTGATCCGGTCCCAGTGATGTGGGCGTGCGGGTTCCAGGCTTTTTGTTGCCGGCACGGATCCATGCAAGTGGTAGTTTACGCTGCCGCGCCAGGTCAACAATTTCGCCGGTACCACCCTTACCCTGTGCCCTAACCCCATCCCACAAGGCTACCAACACATCGCAATGTTCCAATACATAGCTGCCTGCGGCCAGGTAGGCCTCTTCGCGGACGGAAGGTTCTACAAACTTGATCGTTCGATTGACCGGATGGTGCATGTTTTCCTTGTCAAGTTGTACAGCAACATACCGCATGTTTTTGTTGCCGGCATCGACTTTTGGTGCATTGCTTCCCAAAGGCTGAATCCCGGTTGGTAAAATGGAAACAACGGCATCAGATTTTTCCAGCAGCTCAAAAAATGTTTTTTTTGATATTTCTGTCTCAAAATCCTTAGCGTAATCCATGGCCGGCAATGGAAGCACTGCGATGATGCGGGCATTATATGTTTCTTTTATGCGCTTGGTTATCAAGTGATCAGCTCCTTCAGAAAGCAAGGTAAATACAGTCACGGGCTGCTTGCCGAATGCAGAAGCAATCCTGTCGAGTACTTTATCAACAGCGGCTGTCAGCTTCTCAATGTCAGCCAAAAAACGATGGCCTGTAACGCCAACCCGGATCATACCAGCACATTTTAGCGGTCATGTAATTTTGCAACTGTATAACCGGCACCTGCCAAAATTTTTGGGATGCACCTGACCAGGGCGCGGTCTTTTTCTTTCTGGGAGTCAGGCAGGTCTGCCCAGGGAAGCATGGCTTCATGTACCTTTCTGCTTTTATCGGTCTTCTCTTCATGATGCCAGCCTGCTTCGAGCTTTGCATGCAACCAGCGTTCGTGCTCCAGCTCTGCCAATCTTTCCAGATCCTGCCTGTCTTCTGGAAACTCAAATGGCATTTCATTGCTTCTTGCGGGGATCATCACATAACCTGCACAAGCCAGCTTTGCGGGAATGTCGCGGACGGCCAGCCGGTTTTGCTCTTTTTCATTTTCGTTCAATTGTTCAAAGGGCTTCAGGGAGCTATGAATTTTACGCTTCTCATCGGTCACCGGTCCATATTTGTATTGATTATCATGCAAATCCTTGCAAAACAAATTGTGGTGCAATTCGGCCAGTTTTTCCAGGAGTTCTCCTTCCAGTTCCATGGTTTGTACGAGCGATAAAAATTCCTGTCCGTCTACATGCAGGTTCAACTGGGTCTCTGCGGGCAGGGAGGAGCGGGCGTAAGATCTTTTTCCTGCAAGCTGACTCATGGCAATGATCGATTCCATAGAACGGATGCCGTGCTTGAATGTGCTTACTTCCAGGAAGGCGCGCAACACCCCTTTGTCAATGTCAGCGTATTTTATTCCGTCTCTTTTTTCAAAAATAAAAGGAGCATTCATTTGCAGCAACGAACGCAAGAGAATGGCGCGTCGGATGATGTGGTACGGATCTCCGGTTTTTTGGTCCTCGGCAGGATCTATTTGCCGGTTTGGTCCCATTATGTTGACATAACCCTTAAGGCGGCTGACAAAATCAGGCACCTTGTTTGCGCGGAAAACTTCCGGGGTGATATGTTCGCCGAAACTCGACATGCGGTCACACGTTCCCCCGGCAAACACAAAAATGGCGCTCCCGATGGGATGGGTGAGTTGTCCCTCGCGGAACTTCCCATCTTGCATAGGCGAAAGGAAATAGGGCAACCACCCCAGTTGACTGCCGTTAAGTGAGGCATCGAACTCATCCCAGAACACCAGGGGGATCTTTCCGCCTAATGCTATATCCCGCACCATGTGAAATGCCGCAATCAACTCATCTGGCGAACCAAACTGTGACAGGTTGAATTCAATGTCTTTGATCATGTCGGGCGACAATGATCTGGCGACCTCTGTGACGCCAAAACTTTTTCCGGAGCCAGGAGCCCCGAAAACCGCGATAGACAGCGGACGTTTTTGCCGACCCTTCCGGACATACTCGCTCATCAGGCTGTGAATGCTCCGGAAACTTTCTATTTCCCGACGGTCAACGGTTAGCAATTTGCCGAACCGTCCCTGGGGAATGTCTTTCAGGACAGCTTCAGGTCCCTTAAACACAATCTGTTTTGCTATCTGTGTCAGGTTGTCGCGATAGCGATCCTGAATGATTGTCCAGCACGCTTCGCTTGGCGGATGATGATACACACAGTTTGGCTGTTCCAGAAAACGTACCGGATCTTGTATTTCTACAACAGCAAATGGCGACTTGTTTTCATCCAACACCCCGGCAATCCTTTCGATGGGAAACAGGAGTTCTTTATCAAGGCCGGTCGAATCCAGGCAATACCCTTCATCATGAAGGCAACGAATTGCAGAAAGGCCTCCAAGAATGCCGCTTTCAACGTCCTCCTTGTTTCCTGACTTCAAAAGCTCGCGCACAATCCCGGCCACCAGGCAGGAAGCATAACCGATCATGTGTCCAGGATATTGCTGTTGCCACATCCCCTCCATGCATTGCGGATCAAAAAACAGTCGTGCACAGGTGCCAGGAGTTTCCTTTTCTGACCCCTCCATGTCATGTTTGCCAAAAAGAAGTATGGCACCTTCGGTATTGAAAGAAACGATAGTCGCAAAGCATCGCGACAGACCGTTCACCCGGGGATTATGGGTGATCTCCCACACCACATCCTGTGCCGTGCGTTCCCATGACAGGCCCTGGCTTATCTGCACTTCTGAACGGCGCAGCTCATCAACGGTTGTCACCACAATCAATTTCGCAGAATGTTCTGCCAGCAGGTGGTCCCACAGTGGTCCCTGAGCCAGGGGTCCTCCCATTTTCAAAACAATCCATGGCGAATGACCTTTCTTTTTCAATGTCTGTGGCCAAATTGCAGATGAATCCCGAAAGCCCAGATTGGCATCATCAAGCACAAC
>PWON01000161.1 GCA_003557385.1 Bacteroidales bacterium
ATCCACAATCCCAAAAACATCATGACAATCGAATCGCCCCGATCGCCATCAGAAAACACAGACCTGAAAACCCAATGTTTCCACTATTTTTCTTACTGGTACTTTTTTGTGATCTGCACGGTGCTGGCGCTGGCCTTCGCCTACGGCTACAACGAACTGAGTGCCCCGGTTTACCGGGCAAAGGCAAGCATCATCATCCACGAAGACCGCAATGCCGTCCCGTTACTGGGTGAGGTCAACGCGTTTTACGGCCGCAACAACTGGTTTAACGAAACGGCCCTGCTCAAATCGCACACCCTGGTAAGCCAGGTGCTTTCAGAGATGCAGGCCGGGGTGTCGTATTACAGCACCAGGCGCATGGCAAGCCTTTTTTTGCGCACCGAAATATACCTCGACAGCCCGTTCAGGGTGCATTTCGATGCGGATCACCCGCAGGTGTTCGACAAAACGTTCCACCTCACCATCCTGGATGAAAACCAATACATCATCCATATTAAAAATGGCCCCGAAAGTTTTAAACAGAAACAGCTGCGGATTTTCGGACAGCAAATCCACGGACCTGAACATGATTTTGTGATTGAGATGGTGGATGCGTATGATCCGGAAATACACCAGGGTGCCAGTTATGCCTTTGTCATCCATAAGCCTTCCGGGCTGGCTTCGCGGTATCGTTCCAATGTGCAGGTGGATTTTGTGGGCGAAGGGTATTCCATTGTGGATGTGTCTTTTACAGCAACACACAAGCAACGGGCCATTGATTTTTTAAGCCAATTGTCTGACATGTATATCCACCAGAACCTGGAAGAAAAAAACCTGACGGCAGAAAACACCATCCGTTTTATTGACGACCAGCTTGCGATGACATCTCAGAACCTTCATGAAGCGGAGCATAGTTTGCAACGCTTCCGCGAAAATGAACAAGTGATTGACCTCGGCATCATGGCCGGTCACCTGGTGAATGAGTTGCTGCGGCTTGACAAACAGCGCAGCATCGAAGAGGTCAAACGGCAGTATTATCATTTTTTGCTGGAATACCTGCGCGACGACCGTGCATTCAGCGAGGTGTTCGGACCGTCGGCACTGGGCATTGACGACCCCCTGCTCAACAACCTGCTGATCGAATTAAGCAAACAATATGCCGAGCGGTCGCGTCTGCTGCTGACATCCACCGAACAAAGCCCTGCCATCCAGGCCCTTGACCGGGAGATCATGCAGGCACGGGGCGTTCTGGCAGAGAACATCCGCAGCATGCAAACCGCTTCAGACATCAATATGAATGACCTTGACCGGCGCATACGCCAGATCGAACACCGCATCGGGGCACTGCCCGGCAGTGAACGGGAGCTGATTGGCATTGAGCGGCGACATCAACTCAGCGATGCCGCCTATAATTTTCTGATGCAAAAACGGGCTGATGCGGGCATTGCCCTGGCCACCAACACCCCGGACCATAAAATCATGGATGCAGTGCGACCAGCCGGACAGGTGTCGCCCAACAAGCAGATGAATTACTGGCTGGCTGTTGCCCTCGGCCTGGGTTTCCCGCTTGTCATGCTGACGATGCATGACTTTTTCAACACCCGCGTTACCGGCAAGGCAGAAGTGGAGCATGCCCTGGGTCTTCCCATCGTGGGGCTCCTCCCCCGTCACAAGATGAATGGCGACGACCACACAAACAAACCGGTGATATACAAGGAATCAGGGCTTATTGCACTGGAAGCCTTCCGCAGCATGCGCTCGAACCTGCATTATTTTTGCGAGCAATGCAAAAACAACCTCATCGTGGTGACCTCCACACGTGCCCGCGAAGGCAAGACCTATACCGCCCTCAACCTGGCAGGCGCACTGGCCCTGGCAGAGCGCAGGACGATCCTGATCAACACCGATATGCGAAAAGTTGCGTCAGGACCATCCGGCGACATTCCGGCACCACCGGGCCTTTCGGACTATCTCAACGGGAAAGCAACGCTGGTGGATATCCTGCAGCAAAACCGCGAGAATGAATACCTGTTTTATATCGAAAGCGGAACCCTGCCACAAAACCCTGCCGAGATCCTCGAATCGGAAACCATGGCAAAGCTGCTTCATACATTGCGCGATTTTGACCACGTCATCATCGACACCCCGCCCCTGGGCCTGGTATCGGACGCACAACCGCTGCTGGCACAGGCCGACATGTGTGTGTTTGTAGTCCGGCACCGGTACACCCGGCAGGCAGACCTGGATTTCATCCGCGATATGCAACAAAAAACCAAATTAAAGAACCTGGCCGTGGCCGTGAACCGCATCAACACAAAAAATCGAAAATATGGATACCATTATGGATATTATGGATAAAAAGTGCATATCTTTGTCGAACATGCAACCGCCCAAGACCTTCCAGATCCATCATCCCTCCGGCAAGCTTTATGATGCCTTCCGGAAGTTTTCCCGGGCACACCCGGAAGCCTCCTTTTTCCAGTCTGATGCGCATTTCCGTTTTGCCACACAGTGGCCTGAGGCTGAGGCGGTGCTGTTCGTCGCGGTAAAAGGACAGAAACTGCAGGACCCCGGAATACGGTACCATCCAAATGGACGCCCGGGCCAGCCTTGGCAACCCATGAAAGAAGCCGGGGCCGGTGGACAAAGTAGGCCGGGCAGCAAACAGCATGGCAGTCCGGAAGACCCGTTGCAAAACAAGCCCGGGACAAAAGAGCAAGGCAAAGCCAGGACCGGTGCGCAAAGCGAACCGGAAGAAGAAACCGTGGTGGCCGGTTCGTTGCTGGCGATGATCATCCGGGAACCCACCCTGCAATCGCCCTGGTGGCGTCCATTCAGGGGGCTGCACCACAAATTCACCGCACGCACGATCATCTTCGGCGGACCCTTGCTGGCCAAAGGCTCCCGCCTGGAAAAAGAGTTTGTCCTGAAGACATTGTTGCATGCCGTGCAGGAATATGTAAAAAAACGATCGTTGTTTACCGAATTCCGGAACCTGTATGACCTCGGGGATTACAAACCCATATTCCGTGAAAACAATTTTGAATGGGAAGAGTGGCTCAACCTGCTGATTGACACCCGTTCACGCGAAGCAGCCTGGGCAAACATGAGCGAAAACCGGCGGCGGCAGGTAAAAAAGAGCCTGTTTGCCGGGGCCGAAATCGTGTATGATCCCAGCCCGGAGCAGATAGACGCATTTTATGAGATCCTTACAGGACTCTATGCGAAAAAAGTCCGCAAACCCCTGCCGTCGAAGTCATTTTTTCATGCGTTGGCCCGTGAGGCAGGGCCATCAAACGACAACGGGTTGTCTCCCATTATCCTGATTGTCCATAACCAGCGGGTAATTGCCGGCATCGCCTGTCCGATCCTGCCTGGCAAAGCCATGTACGAATGGTATGTGTGCGGTCTGGACAAAGCGTATAACGAACGGGACATCTATCCCAGCACCATGGTAACCTGGGCGGCCATCGCCCATGCCGCCGATCACAACATCCCCATGTTCAACTTCCTGGGGATGGGCAAACCCAGCCAGGAATACGGCGTACGCGATTTCAAGGAACGCTTCGGGGGCCAACAAGTCCGGCACGGCCGGTTCTTCGCCGTCAACCACCGCTTCCGCTACGCCCTGGCCAAAATGGCCTACGACATCAAGTATGGTAAAAAATAAGCGGCGCTGCCTTTGTTGACCAGCTTAGGCCGCCGGGATTTCCAATCCCGTTTAAATGACCAAAACCATCTGGAATTTTAAAACGCATCCCTTGCGGGGTGTGTTGTTGTTTTACGCCATCACCATAGCGTTTCATGTGTTGTGGCGTATGTGCAGCAGCTGGGCCGGAAGCGAAAACCCTGCCTGGCTGTTCCAGGCAACATGGTTTGGTGAACACTTATGGGACAGAGCCGCCAATGCCTACACGGCCATGGCCGGTTTCACCACCCGTCAGGCTTACCTGGCTGCGGCCCTTATCAATGAACTGTTGATGGGCGACAACTTTGAACGGTTGGGGGGTGAAAACCTTCGGTGGCTGGAGGGTGTCAACTTTGAACGGCCGGAAGATGTCAACTTTGAACAGCTGGATGGCGACAACTTTGAACGGCCGGATGGCGACAACTTTGAACGGCCGGCGGGCGTCAACAGCACCTTTGTTTTTCATGCGGCCTCTCCTGCCGGCACCCAAATCCGCCAGCTCATCATCGACCACACCTGTTCAGGCCTGAAACAATTCTACCAGGCCTTCTTTTTATTTTTACTGTACCCGGGCCCGTGGAAGCATAAAGCCTGGTTCATCCCCATGGCCATAGCCGTGATGCATCTTGTGAATGTTTTGCGCATCGTGGTTTTAAGCCTGGCCATGCTTCACGCATACCATCAGTGGGATTTTATTCACGACTGGGTGGTGCGCCCGATGTTTTATGTGGTACTTTTCGGCCTTTGGGTATGGTGGGATCAACGGTCAGGGGGATAAAACAAATGAATTTGTCAAGCCGCTTATTCCAGATCAAGGATCACCATAATATATTCCTTAACCCGTTCTGTTAATTCAACAGGCAGTTCCCCGATTTTTTTAATTAAACGCCTATTGTCTATGGCCCGAACCTGATCTATCATAATATCACAGTTTTCCAGCAAATTGGCTGTTCCTTTATTTAGGTGAACCCTCAGTACCTGTGTTTCTTTGCTAACTTTTTTTGTAATTGGACAAACAATCGTCGAAGGGTGCAAAAATTTATTTAACAAATTGGTTTGCACGATCAATACAGGTCTCAATTTGCCGGGTTCCGCTCCAATTTGTGGACTTAAATCAGCAATCCAAACATCATATTGTTTAATCAACATAGTCAATCCTTTCGAACTCTTTCAGAACGGTTAAGGAGTCTTCTTTTACCAAATCCGAATCCTTTTTCAATGCTTTTTCCAGCAACTGTCTTCTTTGAACCCGGTTATAATAAGCAATTGCTTCATTAATATACCTGTTTCTTGATTTATTAATCTGTGAGAGAATCCTTTCGGTTTCACCGAAAATTGAATCATCTACTTTTAAAGATACTGTTTTCATCCTTCCGTTTATATAAAAATTGTATGTCATAAAAGTATATTATTTTTTTATATTAAGAAAGAATATTTTGTTTATTTATTTCAGGTTACGTTTTTATATCATCACCTTCACCGTCACCACCCTGTGTTCGTCTGACAATCTTACGATATAGACCCCGGGAGGCAGGTTGCATTCCAGGGTGTGTTGCCCGCTTCCGTGCAATTGATGATGTTTCAGCATCCCTCCCTGGATGTCAAATATTTGGATGGTGGTGATGTGGCCCTGGGTGTTCACACGGATCCTTTTCTGATAGGCATAGGCATGCAATAATTCAGTGGTGGACCTTTGCAGGGAATCTGTTGTTTGATCCGGGTTGAAATGCAAGTGGAATCGTTGGACGGGATCACCGCCTGATGATGTAAAATGATAGGGCTGGGATTCGCTCAGCGGATGCATCTGTCCGGTGAGAAGATCCTCCAGGGCCAGATCCATGCCTGTGAGGTTGCGCGTCAATGAGATATAGAATTCCGTTGACGCGTTTTTTTTAAAGCCGAGCGGAACAATAAGATCTCCGGCAAGTTTCGGCTGGCAATTCAATGCCAGCGGTACATTGTCCGAAATTGAGTAAAACAATGGGGCATAACCCGGCAAATAAGGGGTGTCGTACATTGGGTCAAACCCGTCTACCGCATCTGGCCTGATCACAATAACCGTTTCCTGGGCTGTTTGGCCTGCCGGATCATAGGCCGTGAGAAGAATGTGCGGGGCAGGTTCATCATGTGGATTCTCTTTATACCAACCCGTGGGATCGTGCACCCGTGCCTCTGCCGGTATTTGCAGGGAACCATTGCCGCTTGTGCGAATCATAAAGCCGTTCATGGCCGGGATGATGTCAATGACCGGCGTATAGCTGGCGTAGGCCTCATGCCAGATCTTCGGCCCACCGGTAATATTTACCTTCTGCCAGTCGCCCTTTGTCCAGTCAAGGGCACTGGCAAAAGGGTTGCCCAGCAAGTGCCATCCGGCGTTGTCCCCTCCCTCCCATGAAAAGCTGAGATTTGTTACCGGTTGATTTTCCACCACAAGCGGGCCGCTGAACCGGTGGACACGGTCGCCATGGGCAGGGGCGGAATTGCCCCGGAGGATTAACGATTTGTCATGATCCCATGAGTGATTGTGCCCAGTTGCGGGAAGGTTGGCATAATTATATGCCTTCCCGTCCTGGTCAGGCCCATAAGCAATAAGGTATCCGCGGCCCACGTGAAAATGCTCTTCAAACTCCGGATTCCACACGCCCCCGGATAATTTGCTGTTGATCCACCAGCCTGTAAGCGTTTCCCCCTCGTAATCCTGCACATGGGCTTCATCCCATTTGTAGAAATCAATATATGACGGAATGGATCCATCCGGGTTTTCGTACACAAACTCAGGACGGATCGGCATCGCCTCGACCGGCGAAGAGATCAGGTGCCATCCGTGCCGGGGGCTTTCCGCCGGCCAGCGATCAATGAAACGCTCCACCGTAGCCTCCACCCCATCGTTTTGATGGATCAACGAACCTGCCGCATCATCCCCCGCGGCACTTTGCAAGACAATCGCCTCCGCCCCCGCCTCATGGTCATTGTATAGGGTATCCACCGTCAGCGAACCACCCGGCTCGATCACCAATCCGGCATTCAGGTTTCGCATCCGGGTTTTATTGGACTGAGCGCCACCTTGTGCACAGGGTTTTTCTTCCCCGTTTTGCCGGTCAAATGCATTCGACACACCGCCATCTGCAACGGCAACCGTTTTGCTCCCCGACGACCAATTGGCCGTAATCTCCATATCCTCCGCCGGCATCTCATACGGCCCAAACAACGACGAAGTGCTTAGCACATTTCCGTGCTGGTCGGTCCAGTTGAGGAATAAACCAGAACCTGGCCCCGTAATAGCCTGTAAAAACAATGATGTTCCTGCTTCTACACCGGAAGGGTTTTCTAATTCATTAGATTCTTCATCAAGCAATTTAACCCGCGCATTAAATCCATTTGCAATCAGTGTAATTATATATTTAGGTGGTGGCCCGGTCATTATTGTCAACCTACCACCAACGCCATCTATTGCTTTCAATAGAATTGATTCTCCCGAAGGAATATAAGCTGTTCCTGCAATGATTACATTATTGTTTTGGTCAGGCAGGCTAAATGCAAAGTCCTGATGTGTGTCTTTTTGTGCATTCCAATGAACATACTTACCATCAATGCTTTCGTCCCAGTTTCCATTTCCTGAGAAATAATGACTTGCCAAAGGACGAATTGGGATATAGCTAAGTAACTGTCTTCCGCTCAAATGTTCAGCTACTCCATTTTTATTCCCATTTGAATCAACAGGACACTTTTGTACAAAAGAAAAACTTTCATTAAAATCAAAATCTGGAAGGCAATCAAGAAAAGCACCCAAACCATCCTTATAACTTAATATAACCTGAAGGCGAGCAACCTTTATTATATTTCCATTATTTACTTTTTGTGCTGCTTGATTTAACATTGGCTCACCTGTGAAGAGTGCAAGACCATCACCGTTTGGAACAAGAAAAAAGTTGTTATCAATCGGTGGATAAAGCAACTCTGATGATTCAGGTATTATATTCAAGTTTGAATCATCAAAAAAACCGTCTTGAGGGATTATGGATGTATTGAAGCTTATTACAGCTTGGAGATCATTTAAATAAAATGTGGTGCCGCTATTATGCAGCAATACATCAAATTGAATTTCGTGTTCAGACAATTGTTCAAAATTGTCCAGAATCAGCTCATAAGATTCATTTGAATAAGCAAATATGCCAATATTAAATGCCACACAAAATAGCACAATCATTTTTGCTTTTTGATTGCGGACACCTGGTGTTATTTTTAGAAGATCAATAACCATATACAGCATAATTTATTTTATTATAAATATTTTATATTCTGTAGGTATTATTTAAATATTAACAAATCTATAACATTTTTTTTAAATCTAACACATGTTTTTTGCATTTTTATTTTAATTAGTGATGGATGATATTTGTGTGGAATGGCATTAGATGGATCTGGGAAATGCCCCTGGGG
>PWON01000205.1 GCA_003557385.1 Bacteroidales bacterium
GTGGGTGTGCTCGAACCGGAAGGTCAGCTGCGCATAACCGACCGTAAAAAAGTGATATTTAAAACCTCTTTCGGAAAATACATCCATCCCCAGTTGCTTGAAAACACCTTCAAGGAATCGCCCTTTATTGACCAGATCATGGTGATCGGTGAAAATCAGCCTTATCCTGCAGCACTGGTTGTGCCGGACTTCAATCACCTTCAGTCGTGGTGCAAGGTTAAAGGCATTCCATATACCACCAATACAGAAATGATTGCCCTACCAAGCATTAAAAACCGTTTTCAAAAAGAGATTACCCATTTAAACCAGCGTTTTGGACAATACGAACGCATCTCCAAATTTGAATTGCTCGATCATGAATGGGGGGTAGAGACCGGACAGCTCAGTGCTTCACTGAAAGTACGCAGGACGCACCTCATGGGTGTTTATACAGACATTATCGACAAACTATACACCAAAGAGAAAACCAACAACACATAGCATCCTGTCACCATCTGAGCGCATTGAACCGCCGTGAGCAGATCATTTGTTTTTTTCAAATGCTTACCTTTGTTTGTTTCTAAAACAAAGCGTCTATGAAATTTGGTGTGGTGGTTTTTCCGGGGTCTAATTGTGACCACGACATGATCTATGTCCTGAAGAAAAAACTTGGACAGGAAGTAGTGGCCCTGTGGCACAAGGATACCGGGTTACAGGGTGTGGATCTGGTGGTGTTGCCCGGCGGCTTTTCCTATGGGGATTATTTGCGTTCAGGCGCTATTGCACGTTTCTCTCCCATCATGGACCAGGTGATCCGGTTTGCCCGTAAAGGCGGTTTCATATTGGGCATTTGCAATGGCTTTCAGATACTCTGCGAAGCACACCTGTTGCCAGGGGCCTTGCTGCACAACCCAAGCCACCGGTTCATTTGCCGGAATGCTAATATCACCAGTGTTACCAGGAACAGCCTTGTTACAGCAGCCACCACCCCGGGCGAAGCATTGAAAATCCCCATTGCACATGGTGAAGGACGGTATTTTGCCAGTGAAGAAACCCTGAAAATACTCAACGACAATCAACAGGTATTGTTCCGGTACTGTGACCGGCAAGGAAAGATCAACCCGGAAGCCAACCCAAACGGGTCTCTTGAGAATATAGCCGGCATATGCAATGAAGGCCGCAATGTCTTTGGCATGATGCCCCATCCTGAAAGGGCAGCTGACCCGGAACTGGGCAATGAAGACGGTACATTATTGTTTGAAGGGATCTTGAAGGGACCATTACTCCACAGCGAACTATAGCAGCGCTTTCATGCACCAGCCCTTAAAAAAAATGTTTGGTCAGCTCTTCCCGGAAGCCGGTTGTGATGAAGCCGGGCGCGGGAGTCTTGCCGGGCCGGTAGTGGCTGCCGCAGTGATATTGCCTGAAGTTCCTGATCCCGGTTTATGCGAAGGATTAAACGATTCAAAAAAATTGTCTGTGCAACAGCGGCAGAGGCTACGGTCATTAATCCTTAAAAACGCTTTGTCATATGGGGTGGCTGTGGTGGATCATCACACCATTGACGAAATCAACATTCTCAATGCCAGCATACTGGCCATGCACAAGGCACTGGGCAAATTAAGCCCCCAACCATCGGTAATACTGGTAGATGGCAACCGTTTTTCGCCTTATAAAAACCTGCCGCACCATTGCATTGTCAAAGGGGACGCCAACTACCTGTCAATCGCTGCCGCATCGGTCCTGGCAAAAACGTCGCGTGATGCACTGATGGAAAACCTCCACAAACAACACCCCCATTACGGATGGGACCGCAACAAAGGATATCCCACACCCTTTCACCGCGAAGCCATTGCAATGTTTGGACCGAGTCCTTGCCACAGGCGTTCATTTCGTCACCAGATCCAATACCGGCTGAATTTAAAACATCCGAAAAAACAGCAATAGATTATGGAAACTATTTCCCGGCTGCATATAAACAAAATTGCCGGTTCAACGGGAATTCCTCCCGACAGGATAGAAAAAACGGCCCGGTTGTTGAAATCAGGGGCCACAATCCCATTTATTTCAAGGTATCGGAAAGAAATAACCGGCTCACTTGATGAAGTGCAGATTACCGGCATACGCGATATGTTGTCGCAACTGGAAGAACTAGACAAACGGCGTATTGCCATTCTTACTTCTGTTGAGGAACAGGGTCTGCTAACACCGGAGCTTGAAAAAGCAATACAAAATGCCCCAACCCTAACCGAACTTGAAGACCTCTATCTTCCTTATCGTCCAAAACGCAAAACACGTGCCACTGTGGCGATTGTCCGCGGACTGGAACCACTGGCAAAAATCATCATGGAACAGGGAGACGTTGATATTTCAAAAAAAGCCAGGGATTTTAAAGACATCGAAAAAGAAGTTTGCACAATCGAAGAGGCCCTGGCGGGTGCACGCGACATCATAGCAGAATGGATCAATGAAGATAGTCGAGCCCGCGCAAGAATCCGCCTGCTTATGGAACGGGATGCTGTAATATACTGCCATGTCACCAGGGGAAAGGAAAAAGAGGGTCAGAAATATGAAACCTATTTCAAATGGCAGGAAAAGGCGAGGGAAGCACCATCGCACCGGATCCTGGCTATGTTCAGGGGAGAAAAAGAAGGGTTTCTGAAAATTCAGATCTTTCCTGAGCAGACAGCGGCGCACGCCATACTTGAAAAACTGTTTTTAAAGAATAGCAGTGCTTGTGCACAACAGGTTCAAATGGCCTTGGTTGATGCTTACAAACGTCTGTTGTTGCCGTCGCTGGAGACTGAAATGCGAAATATGCTCAAGGAAAAGGCTGACAAAAAGGCCATCCGGGTGTTTGGTGAAAACCTGCGACAGCTTTTGCTGGCACCACCCCTCGGACAAAAACGGATTCTTGCCATTGACCCTGGCTTCCGGACAGGCTGCAAAATGGTCTGCCTGGATGAGGAGGGTAGGTTGCTTCATAACGAAACCATTTATCCCCATCCGCCCACAGGTAAAAAAGGACCTGCGATGGCAAAGATCCAAAGCCTGGTGAATGCATACCGAATCGATGCCATTGCCATAGGCAACGGAACGGCAGGAAGGGAAACAGAAAATCTTGTAAAAAGGATACGTTTCGACACGGATATCGTGGCAGTAATGGTAAATGAAAGCGGGGCATCTGTATATTCTGCCTCCGACCTTGCCAGAGAAGAGTTTCCGGATTACGATGTAACCGTAAGGGGTGCAGTAAGCATTGGACGCAGGTTGTCGGACCCCCTGGCGGAACTTGTAAAGATAGATCCAAAAGCAATTGGTGTAGGGCAATATCAGCACGATGTGAACCAAAAGCTGTTAAAACAGGCACTGGACGATGTAGTCATGAGTTGTGTAAATGCCGTTGGTGTGGAGATCAACACGGCCAGCAAACAGCTGCTGACTTACGTATCGGGCATAGGTCCTGCACTTGCTGAATCCATCGTGGAATATCGCAATACCACTGGCCCGGTAAAATCGCGCCGGGAATTGCTCAATATACCACGACTCGGGGCCAGGGCCTTCGAACAATCAGCTGGCTTTATCCGTGTGGCACAATCTGAAAATCCGCTCGATCAAAGTGCGGTCCATCCGGAAAGTTATGATCTGGTAGAATTGATGGCAAGTGATTTGGAAGCCGGTGTGGCCGATTTGATACAGGACAAAGCCCTGCGCCAGAAAATAAGGCTGGATCAATATGTGACAAATGACAGGGGTTTACCGACACTGCAAGACATTATGGGGGAACTGGATCGTCCGGGCCGTGATCCGCGACAACAATTCGATCTGTTTGCCTTTGATCAGAATATTACCAAAATGGAAGATCTTCGCGAAGGGATGGTGCTTCCGGGCATTGTTACCAACATTACAGCCTTTGGGGCATTTGTTGATATTGGGCTCCATCAGGATGGACTGGTTCACATCAGTGAACTGGCCGATCGCTTTGTCCGTGATCCTGCAGAGATCGTAACACTGAATCAGAAAGTGCAGGTCAGAGTGTTGTCGGTTGATACCGCGCGCAAGCGCATCACTCTTTCAATGAAAGACAGCAAAGACTTACAGCAAGGTAAACCGGCTGATCAGAATAAAAAGCAATAGAATTCCAAAAATAAATTCTGCCAGCATTTTCCGTTTTAAATCGAAAAAGAAAACAGACAATGCAATGGATAATGGTACGGCAAGAATGGCATGATGCAGGTGAATAAGGTTGACTGCAAAAAGATAAGAAACAACAGATATTATAAAAAGCAGAAACAATACCTGGATCCGTTTTCTTATCCTTATGGGTTTTTCCTGTAAATATACCAGCCACAAGCGGGCAAATGCAATCAATGAAAAAAACGCCAGTGTCAGTATGCCCAATAATTCGATTGTATCGGGAACCTGAAGGGAAACCAACCGGGGTTGGACAATAATGCTTAATACGGCTATCCGTTCAGACAACAGATCCAGCAAATAATAGTAAATTCCAAGAAAAAAAAACGGGGTGATCAGTCCAAGCAGTGAAGCAATCACCGAACGCAGGCTTACCTGGTAATAAACAATCAGCGAGAAAAAAAGAAAAAAGACAAAAATAAGCACCGGCAGATAAAAAAGCCCGGCAATGGCAACCATAAGTCCGGTATTATATACTTCCGGCATAAACTGCTGTTCATCATAAATCTTTAAGGTTTTGTTCAACGCAAGCAACAGGAACATATTTGAAAACAAAACAGGATGCATGGTGATCATGGCCGGGAAGCTGCTCATTAAAAGCAGGTAGACCAAGCCTGCAAGGGCCGAATACCTGTCGGTGAGGTTATTGGCCGATGCAATGTGGTTGACAAAAAACACCTGTACCATCAGTAAAACAAAGGAGGCAATCAGGCTTGTCAGGGGATAATCAAAAGATACAGTCTGAACCAGTTTAAACAATGGGGCATTCATATGACCGGTTTTTGCCATGGCGGTTGCAGGATCACGAAATGCATCCATCCACAAAAAGACTCCAATAAAGATCAATATCAAAGGAGTGTACCAGTAAACCTTTCTGAAAACCTTCACAAGCATTGGCAACCGTTTTTAGTATCTACAGCAGGTCTTTGCCAATATCCCGGCGATAATATTTCCCCTTAAAATCAATGATGCGCGCATTATCATAAGCAAGGGCCATCGCATCCTCCAGCGTGGCAGCCACTGAGGTAACCGCCATGACCCGGCCTCCGCTGGTAAGCAATTTACCTTCTTTTTCCTGTACACCGGCATAAAACAACCGGCAGGCAGAGGCTCGCTCCGTATGAAAAATCTCAAATCCTTTGTCGAATTGGTCCGGATAACCACCACTTGTAAGCATGACACTGACTGCATACCTCGGAGACAGTTCAAGGGTGTAATCTTGTAACCGGCCCTGGCAGCAGAATTGCATCAATGCTACAAAATCAGAATCCAGGCGGGTCAGGATCGCTTCAGCTTCCGGATCACCTAAACGGACATTGTACTCAATTACATAAGGATCTTTTCCAACAATCATCAACCCGAAAAAGATAAATCCACGGTATGGGATGCCTTCTTTGTTTAATCCGTTGATGGTAGGTTGAATGATACGTTGTTCTATACGCTGCATTAATTGTTGGTTGGCAAAGGGAACCGGGCTGACGGAACCCATGCCCCCGGTATTGGCGCCAGTATCCTTTTCCCCAATCCTTTTATAATCTTTTGCCGAAGGCAACATCCGGTAAGTGATCCCATCGGTAACTACAAATACCGACATCTCAACACCTTTTAGAAATTCCTCAATCACCACGGTACGCGACGCCTCTCCAAACATGGCCCCGCACAACATCTCATGCAAGGTTTCTTCAGCCTCTTGTTTTGTTGAACAAATCACCACACCTTTTCCGGCCGCCAGGCCATCCGCCTTTAAAACATAGGGAGGCATCAGGCTGTCAATAAATGCAAGACCTTCCCCGATTGAGTCACAAGTAAATGTTTTGTAGGCAGCTGTCGGAATTTGATGTCTTTGCATAAAAGACTTTGCAAATGCTTTGCTACCCTCAAGCTGTGCCCCGGCACTTCCTGGTCCCATAAAGAGAATATCTTTCAGTTCCCTGCGGTTGGCAAAATAATCAGCCAGGCCTTTTACCAGCGGTTCTTCCGGCCCCACCACTACCATATCAATGGCGTGTTCGGCGGCAAAACGGCCAACGGCCTTATGATCATTGGGGTTGATGTCTAGATTCTCACCACACAAAGCAGTACCGGCATTGCCCGGGGCAATAAACAATTTTGTACAAAGCGGGCTGACAGAAATTTTCCAGGACATGGCATGCTCCCGGCCACCACCACCCAGTAATAGGATATTCATTGTTTTTTTGTTTCAAATTTACTTAAAATCCTCCATTGGAAGAACTTATTATTTGCTAATTTTGCCACGATCCCCCTTAACTATTGTTTTACATTTGAACGGAGGAAATAAAATGGACATTAAAATTCCTACCCAGATTTATTCTGAAATCGGCGACCTCGAGGGTGTCATTATTCACTCACCAGGTAAGGAAGTTGAAAACATGACACCCGACAATGCAGAAAGGGCACTTTACAGCGATATCCTTAATCTTTGCGTGGCCCGTGCAGAATACAATCAATTCAAGGGGGTGTTGGAAAAAGTAAGCAAAACTTTTGAAATCAAAGACCTGCTTACACAGATCCTGAAAAACGAAAAAGTTAAACAAGGCCTTGTTGAAAAAGTCTGCCGTTATGAAGGAGCCGGATCCATCTGTGAACATCTATTCTCACTTGACGGACAGGAATTGGCGGATGCGCTCATTCAGGGTATTCCCATACAAAAAAACACACTGAGTAATTTTCTGAATAAAGAACGTTTTGCCTTAAAACCCCTGCACAATTTCTTTTTTACCAGGGATGCTGCCATTTCGGTGTACGACAATATATTTGTAGGCGCCATGGCTTCACCGGTGAGACTGCGCGAAAGCCTCATCATGGAATCGATCTTCGATTTTCACCCCTCTTTCAGCACAAAAACAATCAATGCCATGACAGGCCATGAACCCGATCCGGCCATAGCCATTGAAGGTGGTGATGTGCTGGTTGCCCGCGACGATATTCTTTTGTGTGGTATCGGCTCCAGGACAACCCCGCAGGGCATTGATTTCCTTTTGCATTATCTGAAAAAGAAAAATCAAAAACAACACATTCTTGTCCAGGAACTGCCAATGACCCCGGAATCTTTCATACACCTCGACATGGTTTTCACACTGCTCGACAGGGATCTTTGCATGATTTACGAACCCATCATCATGAAGATGAACAAATACCAGACAATACATATCTATGCCGAAGGGGGAAAAGTACAGTTTGTCCGGGAGGTAAAAAATCTTCCCGAAGGCTTGAGAAACCTTGGAATGGATCTTAAACCCGTTTTATGCGGTGGCGATGATGACCAATGGTTGCAGGAACGTGAACAATGGCACAGCGGAGCAAACTTTTTTGCACTCGGGCCGGGCAAGATCATTGGCTATGCAAGAAATGTGCATACCATCAAAGCACTGGAAAAAAACGGTTTTGAGGTGATCAGGGCAAAAGACGTACTTAAAGACCGGGTGGATCTTGCAGACTATAACCGGTATGTGGTTACCATCGAAGGCTCTGAATTGCCGCGTGGCGGAGGAGGTGCACGTTGTATGACGATGCCGGTGAGGAGAAGAAGTATTTAGTAATTAGTATTTGGTGTTTGGTAGGGTTTTTGTGGTTTTTGGTTGTATAATTTTGCAGATATGAAAATTCGTGGGTGTATTTTTGGAGGTTTGGCATGGATGCTGCTGTTGTTTGCATGCGGGCCGCAAAGGCCGGCCGATATCAACCTGGAACAGGCCCATAACCCGGCCACACAA
>PWON01000213.1 GCA_003557385.1 Bacteroidales bacterium
ACATCCACATGAATGGGGATGGTATTGTACAGGTCTTTGAGACCATAAGAAACAAACCGGTTGGAGCCTTTGACACGGTATACAAAATTCGAGCGGCCCTGGATCATCCCCTGGTTGATCAGTTTTTTAAAAGGTTCGTCCCTGACCACCACCCCGATGTCGTACAAAAACTTGTTCCAGAAACGGGAATATACCAGGTGTCCGGTGGCATGTTCGGCGCCACCAACGTACAGGTCTACATTTTCCCAGTACGATACCGCCTCTTTTGAAACAAGTTGCCGGCTATTGTACGGATCCATGTACCGTATGTAGTATGCACTGGAGCCGGCAAAGCCAGGCATGGTATTGCATTCGAGCGGATATCCCTCTTTGGTTTGCCAGTTTTTGGCACGGGCCAGGGGCGGTTCACCTGTTTCGGTGGGCAGGTATTTGTCTACCGCCGGCAACTTCAGGGGCAATTCCGACTCATCAAGCACATAGGGAATGTCCTCTTTGTAATATACCGGAAAAGGTTCTCCCCAGTATCGCTGGCGGCTGAAAATGGCATCGCGCAGCCGGTAATTCACCCGGGCCTCTCCAATGTCTTTTTCCTCAAGCCTTTGTGTTATCGTCCGGATGGCTGTGGGCACATCCATCCCGTTGATGAATTCGCTGTTGACCAGGGTGCCCTCTTTGTCATCGTGCGACGATTCTGTTATGTCGCCTCCCGTGACCACTTCCACAATGGGCAGGTCAAAATGCCTGGCAAAAGCGTGGTCGCGGCTGTCGTGTCCGGGTACGGCCATGATGGCCCCGGTGCCATAACCCGCCAGCACATATTCGGCGATATATACGGGAATGTCTTTCCCGGTAAACGGGTGCACCGCGTACCCCCCGGTAAACTGGCCGGACACTGTTTTTACCTCAGCCATCCGTTCGCGGTCCGATTTGCTGCCTGCCTTTTTTACATAGTCCTCCACCTGTTTCCGGTATTCTGCTGTGGTAATGCGTCCGGTAAGTTCGTGCTCTGGAGCCAGCACCATGAAGGTGGCCCCGAACACTGTGTCGGGCCTTGTGGTAAATACCTCTATGCTTTTGTCGTGGTCTTTCAGTTTAAAAAAAATGGTGGCCCCTTCGGAGCGCCCGATCCAGTTTTTCTGGATCTCCTTCAGCGAATCGCTCCAATCTATCCGATCCAGGCCTTCGAGCAAACGTTCCGCGTAGGCTGTAATACGCAAAAACCACTGCTTCATTCGTTTACGCTCCACCGGATGACCACCGCGCACAGAATACCCTTCCCTGACCTCATCGTTGGCCAGCACCGTGCCCAATTGGGGGCACCAGTTCACAAAGGTGTCGGCAAGATAAGCCAGGCGGTAATGCATCAGGGTGTCCCTGCGTTGCCGCTCATCCATTTTCAGCCACTCAACGGCTGTAAACACCTGCACTTCTCCACAGGCAGCGTCCACATCCATGTTGCCGCTTCGTGCAAATATCGTTTCCAGTTCGCTGATGGGCTCGGCACGCCTGGTTTTGTTGTTGTAATAATGTTTAAAAAGCTGGATAAACGTCCACTGGGTCCATTTATAGTAATCCGGGTCGCAGGTGCGCACCTCACGGTCCCAGTCAAATGAAAAACCGATTTTGTCGAGTTGCTCACGGTAGCGTTTGATATTGTCTTCGGTGGTGATGGCCGGGTGTTGCCCGGTTTGGATGGCATATTGTTCGGCCGGCAGACCATAGGCATCATATCCCATGGGATGCAACACATTGAAGCCCTGCTGCCGCTTATAGCGGGCATAAATATCCGAGGCAATATAGCCCAGGGGATGCCCCACATGCAAGCCGGCACCCGAAGGATACGGGAACATGTCAAGCACATAATATTTGGGCTTGTCATGGTCTGTATATACGCGGTAGTTTTTGTGCTTCTTCCAATGGGCCTGCCATTTTCTTTCCACCGCCCTGAAATTGTATTCCATTGTATGATTTTTTTGTTGGCTTTTGGCTGTTGGCTTTTGGCTGTTGGCTGTTGGCTTTTGGCTGTTGGCTTTTGGCTTTTAGACCATTAGACATTTAGACATTTTGACATTTTGACATTTTGACATTTTGACCTTCATTCCAGCCTGCGAATTTAGTAAATGTTCCCTTTTTATTGTAATTTTGCCGCGTTTTTAGGACATAATTAGCAGGGAGTAAAAAAATTATACTTATGGATCAGGAAAAGCAGCCCGGATTGTACGGGGAGTTTCCTCCGGTATCCACACAGGCGTGGGAAGAAAAAATTCAGGCCGACCTCAAGGGGGCCGATTACGAAAAACGCCTGGTCTGGAAAACACCCGAAGGCCTGAAGGTCAGGCCATATTATCGTGCCGAACACCTGGAAGATCTGCCTCACATGGGCATTTTGCCCGGCGAAGCACCCTTTGTGCGCGGAAATAAAACACAGGGCAACCACTGGGTGATCCGGCAGGATTTTGAAGAAACCGACCCGTCCAGGGCCAACACCCTGGTAAAAGAAGCCATTGCCAAAGGGGCCGAGGCCGTGGGCCTGAATGTCAGCGAAATAGATTCAGCAGCCGGCATGAGTGCTCTGCTGGATGGCATTGATGCGGAAAAAACAGGCATTCACCTGATCAGGTCGAAACATTATCCATCCTCGTTCACATACCTGACAGAATCTTTGGGGAATGCAAAAGCCAGGGGTTCGCTGAATTTTGATCCCCTTGGATATTACCTGTTGTATTCCAGGTTTTACAATGGACAGGAAGCAGACCTGGAACAAGGCAAAGACCTGATCGAACAGGCCAAAGCACAGCTGCCACATTTTCATGTTATTACGGTCAACGGACAGCACTGCCAAAATGCCGGGGCCGGGATTGTACAGGAACTGGCCTTTGCCCTGGCCCAGGGCAACGAATACCTGGTGCATCTGACCGGGCTGGGACTGAAAGCCGATGACATTGCCCCGCGTATCCAGTTTACCCTGGCCACGGGATCAGCCTATTTTATGGAAATAGCCAAGTTCAGGGCTGCCAGGATGTTATGGACAAAGATCGTGGAACAGTATGGGCTGAGCGACCCAAAAAACAGCTACATGTACATCCACGCAGTCACCTCCAACTGGAACAAAAGCGTATACGACCCCTATGTAAACATGTTGCGTACCACCACCGAAGCCATGGCAGCCTCCATCGGTGGGGCCGACAGCATGACGGTCAATCCCTTTGACAAACCATTTAAAAAACCGGATGCGTTTTCCTATCGCATGGCCCGCAACCAGCAAATCATCCTGCGCGAAGAAGCCTATTTCGGCAAGGTGGCCGATCCGGCTGCCGGTTCCTATTATGTTGAACAACTTACCCACGACATTGCAAGCGCTGCATGGGGCCTCTTTCTTGACATTGAGGAGCAGGGTGGTTTTCTGAAAACCGCCCAAAACGGGTTTATCCGGGCATCGATCGAAGACACCTGTCAGAAACGCGACATGGACATTGCCATGCGCAAACAGGTGTTTGTCGGCACCAACCTGTATCCAAATACCGAAGAAACCGTGCTCGACAAGATACAGCCCGCCGCCGAATTGACTGCCCTGGCCGGATTACGCCAATATCGTGGCACACAGGCCTTCGAAGCCCTGCGCATGGCTGTGGAAAACCATGTCGGCAAAGGTTTTGAAGCCCCCAAAGTGTTTCTGTTAACTTACGGGAACCTGGCCATGCGCAAAGCCAGGGCCGGATTTAGCGGCAATTTCTTTGGCGTGGCCGGTTACCGGATCGTCGACAATCTGGGCTTTCCGGATGTGGATTCCGGGGTGAAAGCCGCTTTGGATTCGAAGGCGGAAATTGTTGTGTTGTGCAGCAGCGACGAGGAGTATGCCGAATTGGCCGCTGCCCCTATCGCCATCAAAAAAGCGGCCCCAGGCACCCGTGTGGTGGTGGCCGGCAATCCTAAAGAAATCAAAGACACCCTGGTGGAGGCCGGGGTGGATGATTTCATTCACCTGCGGACCAATGTACTGGAATCACTTTCGGGGTTCAATGCGTTTTTGGGAATTGCCTGAAGAGTTAATTGGTAATATATAATGAGTAATCAGTGATATATGCGCCCAGATTTTAAACATATTTCATTTCAGCGTAGTCCGGAAAAAACCGGCAAGCAACATGCGTGGGAAAAAGCGCATGGCTTGCACAAACATTGGCAAACAGCCGAAAAGATCGCCGTGAAACCAGTGTACGGCCCCGGCGACCTGTCCGGCATGGAGCATCTCAACTATGCAGCCGGCCTGTCGCCATTTCTGCGTGGGCCTTACAGCACCATGTATGTGTTGCGTCCCTGGACCATTCGGCAATACGCCGGGTTTTCGACCGCCGAAGAATCCAACGCCTTTTATCGCCGCAACCTGGCCGCTGGCCAGAAAGGCCTTTCGGTAGCTTTCGACCTGGCCACACACAGGGGGTATGATTCCGACCACGAACGGGTGGTGGGCGATGTGGGAAAAGCCGGGGTGGCCATCGACTCCATCCTCGACATGAAAATCCTCTTCGACGACATCCCCCTGGACAAGATGTCGGTTTCGATGACCATGAACGGCGCCGTACTGCCGGTGATGGCCTTCTATATCGTTGCCGCCGAAGAACAGGGCGTGTCGATGGATCAGCTTAGCGGCACCATCCAGAACGACATCCTGAAAGAATTCATGGTCCGCAACACATACATATATCCTCCCATGCCGTCGATGAAGATCATCGCCGACATCTTCGAGTTCACCTCGAAAAACATGCCCCGCTTCAATTCCATTTCCATCAGCGGGTACCATATGCAGGAAGCGGGTGCCACCTGCGACATTGAGCTTGCCTACACCCTGGCCGACGGACTGGAATACCTCCGTACGGGGGTGAATGCCGGCATGGATATCGACAGCTTTGCACCCCGCCTTTCGTTTTTCTGGGCCATCGGGATGAATCATTTTATGGAGATCGCCAAGATGCGGGCTGCCCGCATGCTCTGGGCCAAACTGGTGAAACAATTCAACCCGAAGAATCCCAAGTCGCTTGCGCTGCGCACCCACTCACAAACTTCCGGGTGGAGCCTGACCGAGCAGGATCCATTCAACAACGTGACACGGACCTGCGTGGAAGCCATGGGGGCCGTTCTGGGACATACCCAATCGCTGCATACAAATGCACTGGATGAAGCCATCGCCCTGCCCACCGATTTCTCCGCGCGCATTGCACGCAACACCCAGCTTTACATCATGGAAGAAACCAACGTGACCAGGGCGATTGATCCCTGGGCCGGTTCTTATTATGTGGAAGCGCTCACCCATGACATTGCCCACCGGGCCTGGGAACACATCCAGGAGATTGAAGGATTGGGCGGCATGGCCAAAGCCATCGAAACCGGCGTGCCCAAAATGCGCATCGAAGAAGCCTCCGCCCGCAAGCAGGCGCGCATTGACAGCGGCAAGGATATTATCGTCGGGGTAAACAAGTACCGCCGGGAACAAGAAGACCCCATCGACATCCTGGATGTAGACAATACCGCTGTCCGCGCGTCGCAAATCAAGCGGCTGGAAAAACTGCGCGCCGGGCGCAACGACCAGGACGTGCAGGAAGCGTTAAACGCCCTGACCAAAGCCTGTGAAACCGGCCGGGGGAACCTGCTGGAACTTTCGGTAGATGCCGCCCGCAAACGGGCCAGCCTGGGAGAGATCTCCCTGGCGTGCGAAAAAATATTTGGCCGTTATCAAGCCGTCATCCGTTCAGTATCAGGAGTATATTCTATGGAAATCGAAAACAACGACAGCTTTGTCAAAGCCCGGGCCATGGCCGACGATTTTGCCAGGCTCGAGGGCCGTCGCCCACGCATCATGATTGCCAAAATGGGCCAGGACGGACACGACCGCGGCGCCAAGGTGGTGGCCACGGCCTATGCCGACATTGGCTTCGATGTGGATATGGGGCCTTTGTTCCAGACACCCAGGGAGGCAGCCCGCCAGGCCGTGGAAAACGACGTTCACATTGTCGGGGTATCGAGCCTGGCCGCCGGACACAAAGTCCTGGCACCCCAGATCATCGAAGAACTGAAAAAGCTCGGACGCGACGACATCATGGTGATCGTCGGCGGGGTGATCCCGCCACAGGATTATCAGTTCCTTTACGATGCCGGTGTGGTGGGCATTTTTGGTCCCGGCACGGTCATTGCCGATGCCGCCATCAAAATGCTGTCCATCCTCCTGGAATCGAGGCAGCAGGAATAAAAAAAACACCCATCGGATGATTCCTGACAGGTATTGTTTGGCGGGGCGGCGCATTTTAGAAAAAATCCCGGATGATGTACACATCATAATCGCCCAGGTAATCAAATCCCAGCGATTTATACAAAGCAACCGCGGCGAGATTTGTCCGGTGTACTTCCAGTTTGATCTGCACGTTTTTTTCCCGGGCAAAACGGATCGATTCCACACTCAGCAGCCGTCCGATGCCCCGGCGCCGCCAGGCGGGGGCCACTCCTACATGATGGAGGTGTATCCGGCGGCCGTCAAAAGTCATCCAGCTGGTGCCTGCCAGGGTGCCATCACGCAGTTCGGCAACCAACAATCTGCCACCCAGGCGCAGACTGCGGGCAATGACTTCCTGATCATCACCCCGGTGGACACCGCCAAGCCCTGTTTCTTCCCACAATTGCATTACAGCAGCGCAATCTCCGGGAAGGTAATCCCGGACAATAAGCCCCTCCGGGATTCCGTTATGGTCACTGTTTTGCATATGGCTGAAAGTTCCTGATGCGAATCTACACATTTTTTGGATTTCAATGTGTGGGCAAGCATCTGTGAAAGCACGGTACATAATTGTTCAAAAAGCCGTATTTTTGCAATCTTTAATCTTGGTAAACACCTTTAAATCCATCCAGTTTATGAAACAATTACTCATTGTTTTGCTTTCTGTCAGCATGCTGATGGTGGCTTGCAAGTCGCAGGAAATGGTCCCGGTAGAAGAACCCGAGGTGGTTGAAACAGTGGTTGAACCGGAGCCCGAACCAGAACCGGAACCAGAACCGGAACCAATACCTGAAGACATCCGGATTACCGAAGAGCGTTTTGAGTTTGAAACAACGGAAGACGAAGCCATTCACGATGAAAACACCTACTTTGTGATCATTGGCAGTTTCACTTACAGGGACAATGCCGAACGCTTCATGGAAACCCTCAGGGGGCAAGGCTTTTCGCCTGTGATCCTTTTGTCTGAAACAGGTTTCCACAGGGTTTCGGTCAATTCATTCGATCAAGAGATCCCGGCCAGGACACGCATACAATATATCAGGAACAACTTCCCGGAATATCACGATGTTTGGCTGCTGATCCGTAAACCATAAATATCTTATGAAAATACTGATCCGGAATATCAAGGCACTGCTGCAGACAGAAAAAGAAGTACGCAAGAAGGTTTGTGGTGCCGATATGTCGGTCTTGCCCCTGATTGAACAAGCCTATCTGTTTATTGAAGACGGGCTGATCAAAGGGATGGGCAGCATGTCTGATTTTGCCGAAAGTCCGTTTTTGCGATATTCGGGAAAAAGCGATGTCCGCGAAATCGATGCCACAGGCCGCTTCGTAATGCCTGCCTTTTGCGATGCACATACCCACATTGTGTATGCCGGCAGCCGCGAAATAGAATATATTGACAAGATACGCGGATTAAGCTATGAAGAGATTGCACGACGCGGAGGCGGCATTTTGAATTCTGCGCG
>PWON01000096.1 GCA_003557385.1 Bacteroidales bacterium
AAAGTGCGCTCCTCGTTGGATGAAAACCTGGTATATGACCTCGACGGCTGGGAGCTTAAAGCAGGGGATACCTGTGAAATGGGTTCGCAGCTTCGCCCGCATATTGTCTGGTTTGGAGAACCGGTAAATATGATCCCGGCGGCGGCTGAACTATCGGGTACGGCAGATATTTATGTAATTATTGGCACTTCGCTGAATGTTTATCCGGCAGCGGGCCTGGTAAGTTATGTGCTTCCGGGCACACTCATTTATTTGATCGACCCGGGTGAGATAAATACCGGGCACATTCCCGGGGTGCGTGTTATCAAGGAAAAGGCCAGCACCGGTGCAAGGCGCCTGATTAAAGAATTGACAGGGACGAAATGATCATGGTGTATCATGCGTAAACGGAAAATGGATGAACTCGGGCGTATAACTCCTGAACGGTTCAGGACGGCAGACAAATTCCCCATGGTGTTTGTGCTCGACAACATCCGCAGCATGACAAATACAGGTTCGGTGTTCCGCACGGCCGATGCATTTCTGCTCGAAGAGATTGTGCTGTGTGGGCTGACAGGCACCCCACCGCACCGGGAAATCCATAAGACCGCTCTCGGGGCCACAGAGTCAGTTGCATGGAGGTATTTCGCGAAAACCACCGATGCCATCCGGCAGTTGAAAGCTGAAGGGTATGTTGTTATTGCCCTGGAGCAAACCACGCACAGTTTGGGTCTGATAAAGTTCACTCCGCTAAAGAACAGGAAATATGCCCTGGTTTTTGGCAATGAGGTAAAGGGCGTGGATGACGGAGTGCTCGCGTTGTGCGATCACTGCCTGGAAATCCCGCAGTTCGGGACCAAACACTCGCTCAACGTGGCGGTGGCAGCAGGTATTGTGGCCTGGGATTTTTATTGCAAAGCCGGGGGCCTTATTCAAAAGTAAATGAAATCATGATGCTGCGCGCATTCAAACGGTCGATGGAATCGTAGTACCGCCGGTCTAATTCACCTTCTCTGATCAGGTTTGTCAGGCCGAATGATGCTTTGACTTCGGTGGAAAACTTGAAGTAATAAAAATAGTGGTCAAACCCTACGCCAAATTCATAATGCACGTCATTTCTGGCAATCCTGGCCAGGATGTCTTCGCCCACACCCAATTCGATAGATGCCAGATCGTGTGTGTATTTTAGCCCGCCGATCACGTATGCCCTGGTGTTTACCATCCGGACTGATTTGAATTTTACGTGCAGCGGAAACTCCAGGATCGTGGCTTCCAAGTCCTGCTTGCCTCCCCTGGGCCTTCCTTCCCCTTCCCAGTTGCCGGGCAGGTAATACTCAAGATAACGGTCGCCGAATGCAATGGTGGGAATAAAACGCAGGTCAAGATGTTTTGTAAGTTTCAGGTTGGATACAATGCCGATGTGAAACCCATAGTCGTGTTCGGGCAAAACGTATTCAAAACCGTACAACCCCTGGAGGTTTTTTACAGGCCTGAGTGCATAGTTCATGGTGTTTATCCCAAGCGAAAAGCCAAAATGGTATGGGCGGTGGTCATGTTCAAGCCGGTTCTGGAACCTGAATCCGTAATCGCGTCGCTGGGCCAATGCATCATCCGGAAAAAGGATGAGCAGAGCGCATACGATTGGTACGATCCTGAAAATGTTTGCAGTATTCACAATAACACCTGCTTGTTGCGATATGTGGCATAATAAACGTAAAAGGCAGGCGGCTTATTTTATCCGGACATATAAAAGAATTCAACGGCAGCTATGGGGCCAGACGCTGAATTTTCCAGGAAGGCTTTTCCAGCGTATACAGTATCCTGTCGTGTAAACGGTTTTTGCGACCCTGCCAGAACTCAATGCGGTCGGGAATTAAATGGTAACCGCCCCAGTGTGTTGGCCGTTTGATTGCCTGCTCTTTTGTGCGTGCCTGCATGTGTTCAAAGGCCTGATCAAGTATATTGCGGCTTTCTATGGGCTGGCTCTGGGGTGATATTGCGGCCCCGATCTGGCTCTGCCTGGGGCGGGAAGCAAAATAGGCATCAGATGTTGCACTGCTGACTTTTTCTACCCGGCCGCTGACCCTTACCTGCCGCTGCAGTTCAAGCCAAAGAAAAACGAGGGCTGCCTGAGGATTGTTTTGCAGGTCAAGGCCTTTCTGGCTGTTGTAATTCGTGTAAAAGACAAATCGTCCCCGATCTATTTCTTTGAGCAGGATCACCCGGGCAGCAGGCCTCCCTTCGGCAGTGATGGTGGCCAGGGTCATGGCATTGGGCTCGGGAAGCGCATGTTGAATGGCTTCATCAAGCCATCGGTCAAACAATAGTATGGGATCGGCAGGGACTTTGTTTGTGTCGAGAGAGGCCATCGCATATTCTTTGCGAAAACCGGTAAGATCTTTGTTTTTCATAGGATTAGCCGGCAAGGGAATGCTAATGCTGACAAAACTTCTTCAATGCTTCAAACAACAATTTGTCTTTGTTTACCGGCACAACGCCCACAAGCTCGCATACCAGTCCGCCCCCCAGGTTGCAGATCCTGGCCATTAATTCTACCGGGGCACCCGCAGCAACGCATAATGCCGCCAGGCTGATGACCGTGTCGCCGGCACCGGATACATCTGCCACATCACGAATATAGGCGGGGATGGCCCCGGACTCCCTGTCTCCGTTGGAATTGCGGCGACTATAGTAGATGCCTTTGTCGGAAAGGGTGGCCAGCACTGTTTCTACCTGTAGTTTGTCCTGCAGGGCCAGCACGGCCTTATGTATTTGTTCCGGTTCAACGAGCTCCCCGTTCAGGTTGAGACCTTCACGGAGCTCTTTGAGATTTGGCTTGATCAGGGTGACACCATGGTATAAAGAGAAATTTTTCTTTTTTGGGTCGACCACAATAGGTACGTCATGCGTTTTGGCCAGGTTAAGGACCTCTTCGATCAATTTCGGGGAAATGACACCTTTGTCGTAATCTTCAAATACAATGGCGTCGATGCCGTTGGTGTCCAGAAGATTCCTGACCTTTTTCAACAAACCGGCCGATTCTTCCTCGCGAAGGTATTTGGCCATTTCTTCGTCAACGCGCAACATTTGAACGTTGTTGCCAAACACACGGAACTTTACCGTGGTCATGCGGTGTTCGCTGGTGATGATGCCCTCGTTTGTCAGGTTTTCTTCTTCGAGCAGTTCCCTGAACAAATCACCCTTGCTGTCATTCCCGATCACCGAACACAATACAGGAATGCCTCCCAGGTTTTGTATGTTCATGGCTACATTGGCCGCACCGCCAAGACGACTTTCCCGTTTGTTGAGTGTAACAATGGGAACAGGAGCTTCAGGGGATACACGGTCAACACTCCCCCAGAGGTATGCATCGATCATCACATCACCAATGATCAGGAGCTTTTTACCTTCGAAGGAATGAAATAAACGGGTAATCGTATTTTTATCTGTCATATAAAGAGTGCTGGTGAGTATAAAAAAGGAACGCCTCGTATGCCCCATTTATTTTAGTTGCGACAAGGCTTTTTTCATCCTCTTAATTGCTTCAGTAAGTAATTCATTTGAAGTAGCATAAGACAATCTTACACATTCATCATCGCCGAATGCACCGCCCGGTACCAGGGCAATATGCGCTTTTTTCAGCAGGTACATGCAAAGATCATTGGCATCGTGTATGTTTTGGGTCCCGTCAGATTTGCCAAAATAAGACTTTACATTGACAAACAAATAGAAAGCCCCCTGGGGGGTGTTTGTGGCAGTACCTGGAACGTCTGCCAAAAGGCCAATGACCAGGTCACGGCGTTCCCTGAATTTTTCAAGCATGCCCTTTGTATGGGCCGGATCGGTTTCCATGGCGGCCAGTGCGGCACGTTGCGAAATGGATGATGTGCCGGAGGTGACCTGGCCCTGGAGTTTGGTACAGGCTTTGGCAATTTCGGGATGGGCAGCCATATACCCCAGTCGCCATCCGGTCATGGCAAATCCTTTGGACACCCCGTTGACCAGAATCACCTGATCTTTGATGGCTGCAAACTGGGCGATGCTCTCGTGTTTGCCGGAAAAATTGATGTGCTCGTATATTTCATCGGCAATGATACATATTTGCGGGTGTTTTGCAAATACATCAGCAAGTGCCCGCAATTCTTCTTTCGAATACACCGATCCAGTGTGATTGCAGGGGCTTGAAAAAATGAAAAGCCTCGTTTTGGCGGTAATGGCATTTTCCAGTTGCCGGGGTGTGATCTTGAAATCATTCCCGATGCCCGCTTGAATATACACGGCGGTGGCTTCGGCCATTTTTACCAATTCGCGGTAGCTTACCCAATAAGGCGCGGGAACAATCACTTCGTCGCCGGGATTGGCCAGACACAACACAGCATTGGCAATCGATTGCTTGGCCCCGGTGCTGACTACGATCTGATCGGGCGTATAAGAAAGCTTGTTGTCGCGGGCCAGCTTGTGGCAAATGGCCTCGCGAAGGTCCTGGTACCCATTGACGGGGGTGTAAAAAGAGTAATTGTCGTCAATGGCTTGTTTTGCGGAAGTTTTGATGTTGTCCGGAGTGAAAAAATCTGGTTCTCCGACGCTGAGATTGATCACATCATGACCCTCTGCTTTTAATTCGCGAATCATCCTTGACATGGCGAGGGTTTCAGACTCAGAAAGGTTTTTTATTCTGTCAGATAATTGTACCATGGCTGATATGTTGTAAGTTGGATGTATATGATAAATAAGTTTTTGATTTTTGGGCATTTATAGAATGTCGAGCGGCAAATTTAGCAAAATAAACCCATTTGCCAAAAGGGATTATCTTTGTAAAAAATGTCATGCTGTCATGGGAGATATTTATTATATACTGCGTTATACCATCCCTTCGGTGGTGGTATTTATCACGGCCTGGTTCCTTCTAAAAGAGTTTTTTCAGCAGGAGAACAAGCGGCGTCATGCGGATCTGATGTCAGAGCGGATGCGCATTTCAATGCCCTTGCGACTGCAGGCTTATGAACGCCTGATCCTGTTTCTTGAGCGGATATCACCAAACAATCTGATCATGCGGGTATACCGGCCCGAATGGTCCGCCGGTGAGCTACAGCGGCAATTGATCAAAAGCATCCGTGATGAATATACACACAACCTTTCCCAGCAGTTGTATGTTTCGCCGCGGGCCTGGGAACTGATCAACCAGGCCTATGAAGAGAGCATGGGACAGATCAATTCACTGGCATCATCCCTGAAAGAGGGGGCCGGCGGCACCGAACTCAGTCAAAAGATCCTGGAAACTGATCTGGAAAAACCGGCCACAAAAGCAGCCATGGATTTTTTGAAAAACGAAGCCAGGAAGAGTTTTTAGAGAGAATCTACAGATTGCCAGATTATGGAGATTACACTGAATAACAAACCGGAAACAATCCCCGGAAAGGATGCCATTTCGGTAACAGCCTTGTTAAAACACAAAAATTTTACCTTTAAATTTTTGGTGGTCAGGGTTAATGATAAAACAGTCAAACCTGATGATTACCCTGCTACCATGATCCGCAATGGGGACAACGTACAGGTGATCCACCTGATCAGTGGTGGCTGATCTGTCTTTGGGGCAATGCACCAGCGATTCACCTGATCAGCGGTGGCCAATCTGTTTTTTTCAGCCGGAACAGTCTTTACCTTGGAGCAGCCGGGTTCATGTGGCCTATGCCGACCAGCCGGTCGTAGAGGTCACCCGGCCGCCGGTGATAGACATATATGGTGTAGTCGTTTTCGGTAACAGAATGGCTGCCTTCAATATAACCAATGTCTGCCACGGCGCCTTCTTCCGGCAGATAGGCATAGAGGTAATTGTAATAACCTTGTTTGAGCAGCAGACTCAGTTCGTAGGCGTTTTCACCGTAGTTGTAGTTCATTTTGTTTTCTTCGGAAAAGTGCCAGTCAGTGAGGGCCCCCATCACGTATAGGTACCCGTCTTCGAGGGGTTCCCGCATGGGCAGGTGAAAATGCACCCAGGCATAATCACTTTCGAGCATATGGTTGGACGCGTCACTGGTCATTACCTGGAACCGGCCGTTCAGGTCATTGTCTGTGACATACCTTTCGAAAGTGCGTCGCCTGTCGGGCAACAAAAATACATCCCAATGCCTTCTTGTCGATTGTATATCCTGCACCCTTTCCGACAAATGCCTCAGGCTGCGGATGTCGAAACGCCTGAATTCATTGTTTCCTTCAAAAAGGGTTTTTTCCTCATGGTCATAAACCAGGGTATTTCCCTGAATCGTTCTTGGCGGCAGTCCGGTAATGGCATTGTCCCACCGGCCGTTTTGTGTGATCACCACCTTGATGTCGCGATAGGGGTTTGAGACAGGAACCTGGCCGGTGTTGATGTTGAATGTCAGTTGTTGTTTGCGGTCGCGGTAACGAACCAGGTTTGCCTGCTGCACCTGACCCTGGATGCTTACCTCCTGGGTGAAAACGGAAAACCTGCGTGTAAGCACGATGTTGTCCGGATCCCCATCGAGATACACCTTTAATATGTAGTTCCCTGATTTTGCCGGACGAAGGTTCTGGCTTGGAAATTCCATCCAGTAGTGCGTGTAAGGGGTCCTGGTATTGATAGAATGCCGGTAATCCCTGATCTGGTCCTCATAAAAGCCTTCGATGTACTCGAATGGCCTTAGTTCTGAAACCTGCCAGTTTGCGTCGCAATGGATAATGGTGTAATAATATTGCTTAAATCCGCCGTCCAGGTCGTCAAATCGAAGGATGAGACGATCGTTGGAGTGCATGCGGATAAGGGGATCAGACAGTTCAAAGCCTTTCTGGTTAAACAAAACCGTTTTGATGTTGTTTTTATAAATAAAATCGCCGTGCAGAAAAAAATCTTTATTGGAAACCCCTGTTTTTGAAGGTTTTGCAGGACTTGCTGCCATAAAAACAAACACCAGGAACACGCAAGCCCGGACCATGAATAAAGAAAAAATGTGAATATGCATCGTTTTTGATTTTTTTTTTGCCATAATGTCATGACACAGACAAATCTAAATAAAAATGAGATTGTGGCAAAAGCCTATCCCCATATTTGAAAATATCTATAAATTTGTCGGGGAACAGTGTTCAAAAAATACCTTACGCACATGTCGAAAGTGATCAAGATCAAACGCGGATTAAACATTCCTTTGGTTGGGGATGCAGAAAAGATATTGCAAACGGCTCCCCGGGCTTCGGAATATGCATTGAAGCCGACCGATTTTCATGGCCTTGTCCCAAAAATGATGGTAGAAGAAGGAACGCATGTCAAAGCCGGCAGCCCCTTGTTTTTTGACAAGTACAACAAGGATGTGGTGTTTACTTCACCTGTGAGCGGAACATATACACGGCTGGTGAGGGGCGCAAAAAGAAGGATCATGGAGGTTCGCCTGGAGCCCGGCCAGGAAAATGAATACGTTGACTTTGGGGCGGCATCGCCCACAGAACTTTCACGAGAACAGGTCATTAAAAAATTGCTTAAAAGCGGTTTATGGCCAAATATCCGCCAACGGCCCTATTCTGTAATTGCCAATCGGGATCAGAAACCACGTGCGATTTTTGTTTCGGCATTTAGTACCGTCCCGGTGGCACCCGATATGGATTTTGTTGTCAACGGACAGGAGGAAATGTTCCAGACCGGTCTTGATGTGCTTAAACGCTTAACGGATGGTTCGGTTCACCTGGGTATTCATGCCGATGAAACCACGTCAGCAGCATATACCGGGGCCCGTGGAGTGGAAATACACCCTTTCCAGGGCCCGCATCCGGCGGGCAATGTTGGGGTACAAATACACCATATAGACCCCATAAACAAAGGGGAGGTTGTCTGGTATGTGGGGGTGCAGGGGGTGATTGCCATAGGCCGTTTGTTCAGCAAGGGCATTTACGATGCCAATAAAATAGTTGCATATACTGGTTCCGAAGTACTGAACCCCCGTTATTACCGCGTGTTGAACGGTGCAAACATCCGGTCTTTTACAGAAAATAACATCATGAAAGAAAAAGATATAACCCCCCGTTTTATCAGTGGGGATGTATTGTCGGGTGAACAGATCAACCAGGATGGGTTTATTGGTTTTTATGATGACCAACTGACTGTCATTCCCGAAGGCGATGCACCGGAACTTCTTGGATGGTTGATTCCCAAACTCAATAAGTATAGTGTTTCCAGGACGTTCTTTTCTTTCCTGATGCCCTGGAAACAGTACCGTTTGAATACCAATATCCGAAGTGGAGAAAGGCCTTTTGTAATTACCGGCTTGTATGAAAAATATCTGCCCATGGATATCATGCCCATGCAATTGATCAAGTCCATTATGATCAACGACATTGACATGATGGAAAAACTTGGGATATATGAGGTTGCTCCCGAAGATTTCGCACTGTGCGAGTTTGTGTGTCCCTCCAAGATTGAAATGCAGTCGTTGATCCGTGAAGGACTGGATGCCATGCAAAAAGAATTTTCCTGATCTTTTAAATGGAACGATAATAACCACAAAAACACAGAATTTTGAAAGCGATACACAAGCTCATCGAAAAGACCAGGCCGCATTTTGAAAAAGGGGGCCGGTTTGAGAAGCTCCACCGTACGTTCGAGGCATTCGATACTTTTTTGGCCGTAAAAGGCGATGTGACAAAAAAGGGCAGTCATATACGGGATGCCATGGAAATGAAGCGCACCATGTTTCATGTAGTCATCGCCATGATCCCTGTTTTGCTATTTGGCATGTGGAATGTGGGCTATCAGCATTACGCCGCCATTGGCCTGGAGGTTGATTTGTTGGACCAGTTTGTTTTCGGCCTTCTCAAGGTATTGCCCCTGATCGTGGTCAGTTATGCATCGGGACTGGTGGTAGAATTTATATTTGCTTCCATACGTGACCATGAAGTGAATGAGGGCTTTTTGGTTTCCGGGCTACTGATCCCTTTGATCATTCCTGTTACCACACCTTTATGGATGGTTGCTGTGGCCACCGTATTTGCCGTGATCATTGGCAAGGAGGTTTTCGGAGGCACAGGGATGAATGTGTTGAATCCGGCTTTGCTGGCGCGGGCCTTTTTGTTTTTTGCCTATCCCTCTTATTTATCGGGGGAGGTATGGATCTATACAGAACTCCAGCAAGGACAACAACTGGTTGACGGATTTTCGGGTGCTACGCCGCTGGCCGTTCTGTCTACAGGCGATATACAGAACCTTCCTTCGGTATTAGAAATGTTCTTAGGCACCATTCCGGGGTCTATCGGGGAAACATCCACTGTGGCGGTGTTGCTGGGGGCCCTTGTGCTGATAGCCACCGGGGTGGGTAGTTTGCGTATCATGATCTCCGTGGTGGTGGGTGGTTTGTTCACCGGTTTTCTGTTTAATCTCTTTGCGGCCAACCCCTATATGGAAATCCCGCCATATTATCATCTTATAATGGGCGGATTCGCATTCGGTGCCGTATATATGGCCACCGATCCGGTAACTGCTTCTCAAACCGGCACCGGAAAATACATTTTCGGTTTTATGATAGGGGCCATTACCCTGTTGATCCGTGTATTGAACCCGGCCTATCCCGAGGGGATGATGCTGGCCATTTTGCTGATGAATGTGTTTGCCCCGCTTATTGACCATTATGTGGTGCAGGCACATATCAAGAAGCGTTTAAAAAGACTGAAACATGCCAGGGTTGAAGTAACATAAACCAGAAAAATTTTTTAAAAATGACAAACCGATATGTGTTTCTTTATGCCTCTGCGATGGTTGTGGTGGTGGCATTGTTGCTGTCAGGTGCCTCCACCTTGCTGAGGCCTTTGCAGGAGCGCAACATGCGCATTGAGAAGATGCAGAATATTCTCGCTGCCATCAATATGCCTGCCAGCAGGGCGGAGGCTGAGGAGCTGTTTGACAGATATATTACCACGGCAAAGATTGTCAACCATCTTGGCGAAGAACTGCCGGGCGATGCCTTTGAGGTGGAGCTGCAGGATGAGATCCGCAAAGATATGGCCGAAAGGCAACTACCTGTTTATATTGCAAACATTGACGGGGAAACATTTTATATTGTCCCGCTGAGGGGCACCGGTCTGTGGGGACCTATATGGGGATATGTTGGTTTGGAATCGGATATGGTTACCATTGCCGGCGCCAACTTTGACCATGCCAGCGAAACCCCCGGACTGGGGGCAGAAATTGCTGACCGGGCATTTGAGGAACAGTTTCGCGGTAAGCGCATTTTTGATGAAGCAGGCAACTTTCGTCCCGTAAGAGTGGTCAAAGGAAGGGCACCTGCCGGAGACCTGTATGCGGTAGATGGCATTACCGGCGGGACCATCACTTCCAACGGGGTGACCAATATGTTGCGGGATGGTCTGGAAGCCTACAAAAAGTATTTTGAAAAAATCAAAACCTCATGAGCGAACCAAATAAGAATAACAAGAAAGAGGCGATGTTCTCACCCAAGAATCAGAAACTTCTAAGCAACCCGCTTGGGAAAGACAACCCCATTACCGTGCAGGTGCTCGGGATCTGTTCGGTGCTGGCCATCACAGTGCAACTACGGACTTCTTTGGTAATGGCCATTTCGGTGGTGGCTGTAATGGGGCTGGCCAACGTGATCATTTCGATATTGCGCAAAACCATTCCCCCGCGCATCCGGATCATTGTGCAGCTTACCGTGATCGCCTCGCTGGTAATCCTTGTAGACCAGTTGCTGAAAGCGTATGTATATGATGTCAGCCGCCAGTTGTCGGTTTTTGTAGGACTGATCATTACCAACTGCATCATCATGGGACGGCTGGAAGCTTTTGCCCTGAATAATAAACCCTGGCCCTCCTTTCTGGATGGTGTCGGCAATGCTGCGGGTTACGGTTCGGTACTGCTGATGGTCGGTTTTTTCAGGGAGTTGCTGGGTTCCGGCACGCTGATGGGATACCAGGTCATCCCGAATTTCTTGTATGACCTGGGGTATGAAAACAATGGTTTTATGATCTTGCCTCCGATGGCCCTCATTACCGTGGGCATCATCATATGGGTGCACAGGTACAGGGACAGAAACCTGGTAGACATAAGTTAATAAAGGGGTCATTACACGAAAAAACACAATACAATGGAAGATTTAGCAAGTATATTTGTCCGGGCAATTTTTATAGACAATATGGTGTTTGCCTATTTCCTGGGCATGTGCTCTTACCTGGCCGTGTCAAGGACTGTCAATACCAGTGTGGGCCTTGGTTTTGCCGTGATATTCGTACTGGGCATTACCGTGCCGATCAATTACCTCCTGGAGAATTTTGTGCTGGGACGTGGTGCCCTGGCCTGGCTCGGGCCCCAGTTTGCTGCCGTAGACCTTAGTTTTCTCACATTCATCATGTTTATTGCCATCATTGCGGCCATGGTACAATTGGTGGAAATGGTTATTGAGAAAGTGAGTCCGACCCTGCACAACACCCTGGGCATATTCCTTCCGCTGATCGCAGTAAACTGTGCCATACTTGGCGGGTCGTTGTTTATGCAGGAGCGGAACTTTGTCAATATAGGCGAAGCGTTTTCTTTCGGCCTGGGCAGTGGCGTGGGATTCTTCCTGGCCATCGTGGGCATTGCCGCCATCCGCGAAAAAATCCGTTATTCGGCCGTGCCGGCTCCTTTGCGTGGTCTTGGCATCACCTTCATTATCACCGGGCTCATCGGTATCGGCTTTATGAGTTTTATGGGCATCGAATTATAAAACAATCCTTGAAATACGAATATCATGATATTGTCAGAATTGAGTAACCTTTGGATCATTGCCCTCAGCGTGGGGATGTTTCTTTTTGTGATGCTCGTGCTGGTAAGCATACTCCTGTATGCCAGGGCCAAACTGGTGCCCAGCGGCCCGGTAAAGATCACCATCAATGATGAAAAGGAACTTGAGGTCAATGCCGGTGACACCCTGTTGACCACCCTCTCAAGGGAGTCGATCTATCTTCCGAGTGCCTGTGGGGGCGGGGGTACCTGTGCCATGTGCAAATGCCAGGTATTGGATGGGGCAGGCGATATCCTGCCGACCGAAGTGGGGTATTTTACCCGCAGAGAGATCCAGGAAAAATGGCGGTTGAGTTGCCAGATTAAAGTAAAACAGGATCTGGATATCCGGGTGCCGAAAGAAATATTCGGCATCAAGAAATGGGAATGTGAGGTGGTTTCCAACCGCAATGTGGCGACCTTCATCAAGGAGTTTGTGGTCAGGCTGCCCGAAGGGGAAAACCTGGAATTCCAATCCGGTGGTTATATCCAGATTGATGTGCCACCATGCGAGATTGCGTTTAATGACATTGAGGTGGAGAAAGAGTTCAGGGGAGACTGGGATAAGCTCAAAATGTGGGATTTGAAAATGGTCAATCCGGAACCGGTCTTCCGTGCCTACTCCATGGCCAATCACCCGGCCGAGGGGAACATCATCAAGCTGAATATCCGTATCGCTACCCCGCCATGGGACAAAAAGAAAAACAGGTTTATGAATGTCAACCCGGGGATTTGTTCTACCTATGTGTTTTCACGCAAGCCTGGCGACAAAGTGATGATCTCGGGACCCTACGGCGATTTCTTTATCAAGGAAACCGAACGTGAAATGGTATACATTGGCGGAGGTGCGGGCATGGCGCCGCTGCGTTCGCATATTTTTCACCTGTTTCATACACTCAAAACCAAGCGCAAGGTTTCGTACTGGTATGGCGCACGCTCCAGGAGGGAGGTTTTCTATGAAGAGGATTTCCGTAAAATAGAAAAAAAATTCCCTAACTTTTCCTTCCATATTGCCCTTTCTGAGCCCCTGCCGGAGGATAAATGGGACGGGTATACGGGCTTTATTCACCAGGTGGTTCTCGACAATTATCTGAAAGACCATCCTGAGCCGGAAGAACTGGAGTATTACCTTTGCGGTCCGCCGATCATGAATGAATCAGTGCTCCATATGCTGGATAACCTTGGCGTTCCTGAAGAAAACATTGACCTTGACGATTTTGGAGGTTGATTTTTTATGATAAAAAACCGTTTTGCCCGTGCCAGCCGGGTCATCTGGACTGGTTTTTTTGCCAACAGCCTGCTGACCCTGTTTAAACTGGTGGCCGGGATCCTGGGGCGTAGTTCGGCCATGGTGGCTGATGGGATTCACTCCATCAGTGATATCCTGACAGACCTTGTATTGTTTGGCAGCCTGAAGGTTGCCGCCCGACCCCGGGACGGCAACCACAAATACGGGCATGGCAAGGTGGAAACCCTTGCGGCTGCCTTTGTCGGAGGGGTGTTGCTTATGGTTGGTGTTGGGATTCTTTATGCCGGGGCAAAAAAAATCCTTGGCCATTTTGGCGACAGCCCGTTGCATAGGCCCGGAATGATCGCCTTCTATGCGGCCATTTTTTCCATTGCCATCAAAGAATTGTTGTTTCATTACAGTTTGAGGACCGGGAATCGTATCAACAGCAATGCTTTGATCGCCAATGCATGGCACCATCGCAGCGATGTGTATTCGTCATTGGCAACCCTGCTTGGCATTGGCGGTGCCATTTTTCTCGGAAATAAATGGGTGATATTGGACCCCCTGGCAGCCATTGTCGTCAGCATATTTATTTTTAAGGTGTCTTTTGGCATCATCCGCGAAGCCCTGATGGAATTGATCGAAACTTCCCTCCCGGTGAAAAAGGAGAAAGAGATTTTGCAAATTGCCGGCAATGTGGATGGAGTGCATAATCCGCATGATTTAAAAACCAGGAAGATAGGAAGCAATATTGCCATCGATTTGCATATCCAGGTAAAACAAGACCTGAACATCAAGGATGCACACGACATTACTGTGCGGCTTGAAAAACGTCTGCGGGACAAATACGGCAAGGAAACGCATATTTCGGTGCATACGGAACCGCTGTAGAAGGAAGAAGTAATTAGTAGTTAGTAATTAGTAATTGGTATTTAGTTTTTGGTGTTTTGGAGAAATGTTTTATACATTGAATTAAATTAATATGTGGTGATGAGAAAAGTTTGTGTGTTGTTGTTTGCGGTTTTCCTGCTGGGGGCCTGCAGTCTGTTTCACATGGGACCACAGCTGGTTATCATACGGGGGGTGGTTTTTGGTACCTATTATTCCATCTCGTACTATGAAGACGATGGCCGGGTGTTCCAGGAAGCCGTTGACAGTATTTTCAAGGATTTTAACCGTTCTATGTCGTTGTATGATCCGCAATCGCTCATATCACGCATTAACCGCAATGAAGAATACAGGGTGGATGATTATTTTGAAGCGGTATTTGTACGGGCGCAGGAAATTTCAGAAGAAACCGGTGGGGCCTTTGACCCAACTGTATTTCCCCTGGTCAATGCCTGGGGTTTTGGTTTTTCTGAAAGGGCCGGTATGACCAGGCAAAAAGTGGATAGCATACTTGCTTTTGTCGGTTATCGCAAAATTTCCCTTGAAGATGGTTTCATTGAGAAAAAAGACCACAGGGTGCAGCTCTATTTTAATGCCATTGCCAAAGGCTATGCAGCTGATTTGGTGGGATTGTTCCTGGAAACCAAAGGAGTGCAAACCTACCTGGTGGAAATTGGCGGTGATCTTGCGACCAGGGGAGTGAAGCCTGATGGCAGCAAATGGCGAATAGGCCTGGAAATCCCTGCCGAAGATTTCGATGCACCCCAGCAATGGGAGTATTATGTGGAAGTTAAGGACATTGGCCTGGCCACTTCGGGTGATTACCGCAGATATTATGAAGAAGATGGGAAACGGTACTCACACACCATCGATCCGAAAACAGGATATCCGGTTGCGCATCAGTTATTGAGTGTTTCGGTATTTGCATCTGACGGCATGTCGGCCGATGCTTATGCAACGGCGTTTATGGTGATGGGGCTGGAAGAATCCATTGCATTTGTTGAGGAGCGTGATGACCTGGAAGCCTATTTTATTTTTGCCCCGGATGAACAGGATGGTTACGGTTATTATGCCTCTACCGGCCTTGACTTGATTTCGCGTGGGGATCTGTAGTGGTATGGTTCTCGCAATCTTCTGGCATGCCTGAAGCACAAGCACATGAGCGGGATTTACCAGAATCGGGGTCATAGGAGGAGGTACATGATTTGGTAAACGTGGCACCAGGCTTTACAAACATTTTTATGGCAATGCCACCGATGGCAATGGCCAGTAAAATCACCGCAAGAATGATTGCTTCCATATATGTTTTATTTTCTGTCTTACAATTTAAAATCTAACAAAAACCAGCTGTTAATGTTCAAATCGCACGACCGGTGCGGCGAAACCAGGCAATGAGGATTCCAGCGGCCATTGAGGCATTCAGGGATTCGGGCTGCTGCGTCTGTCCGGCCGGCCGGACAGAAGGGATGCACAACCTGTGGTCTGTCCTGGAAGCTGCTTCTTCTGATATCCCTTTGGATTCATTGCCGATCAACAAGGCAGCCGGCAATGATTTTTTCCCTGAACTGAACAGGTTGTCCCCATCCGTGAATGCCCCGTATACAGGCATTTTTTCCCTGATTTTGTCCATGGCAGGCCCAAGGGATGTATAATGCATCTGCACACGTATGAAAGAACCCATAGAGGCCTGGATTACTTTTGGATTGTATACATCGGCCGTGTCGGTGGAACATATGATATGACGTACGCCAAACCAGTCGGCGGTGCGGATCATGGTTCCTAGATTGCCTGGATCCTGTATTCTGTCAAGGATAAGGACCAATTCATCGGATGTGAACCGGCCGGGAATTTTGGGTGCCGGCTGTTTGACCACTGCCAGGACCTGATTGGGGGTTTTCAAAGAACTGATGCGTTCTAGCTCTTTTTGGCTTACTGTGATGACATCTGCAGAAGCATTGATCTGTGGCCCCATTTTTTCGAGCCACGGAGCCAGGGCACAAAGCATTTCAACAGGGGCGTCCGCGTTCAGCAATTCCTGCACGATTTTGTCCCCTTCGGCAATAAATACGCGGTGGTGGTCGCGGTATTTCTTTTGCCGCAACGACTGGATGTATTTTATTTGACCCACACTGATCTTCATGGCTCAAATGTACGTGAATTTATAAAAAAACCTGTCAGCAGAATGACAGGTTTTATAAATTTACTGGTCTTGGGTTAAGATGTTTATTCGCCGACTACTTCAAATTTGATTTCGGGGCGGACTTCCTTGTGCAGGTTGATTTTCGCGGTGTAACTGCCGATTTCCTTGATGGCGTCGCCGTCGATCATGATTTTTTTGCGATCAATATCCAGGTCGTATTGCTCCTTGATCGCATCGGCGATCTGGAGTGTATTTACCGAACCAAATATTTTACCAGAAGTACCTACTTTTGCACCGATCTTTATTTCAATATCCTGCAATTTCTCCGCCAGTTTTTCGGCTTCTTTCCTGATTTTTTCTTCTTTGAACTGGCGTTGCCTGATTGTTTCCGCCAGCTTTTTCTTTTCCGAGGGGATGGCCAGTATGGCGAGTCCCTTGGGGATAAGATAGTTTGTGGCGTATCCGTCTTTAACGCTTACCAGGTCGTCTTTGAATCCCAGGTTGGGAACATCTTGTTTTAAAATAATATCCATCGTTGTACCTCCCTATTTTAAAAGATCCGCTACGTAAGGCATAATGGCCAGGTGTCTTGCCCGCTTGATGGCTTTGGCCACCTTATGCTGATATTTTACAGATGTGCCGGTTATCCTTCGTGGCAGGATCTTGCCCTGCTCGTTTACAAATTTCAACAGGAAGTTGGCATCTTTGTAATCAATGTATTTGATTCCTGCTTTTTTAAAACGGCAGTATTTCTTTTTCTTGATATCTACGGCAATGGGTGCCAGGTATCTTATTTCTGAATTTTGTTGGTTCGCCATGTTTCAATATGTTTAATTGTACTACCTATTTTTTTTGGGGTTCATCCTCTGTCTCTTTTTCTTTAGCCGCTTCCTTTTCCCTGCGCTTTTTCTCACTGTATGCGATGGCATGCTTGTCCAAAGCAACAGTTAAAAAGCGGATCAGCCGTTCGTCGCGTTTCATTTCCACTTCGAGGTCTTTTACAAGTTGTGTGTCGGCTTTGAACCCTATCAGGTGATAAAAGCCGGTGGATTTTTTCTGGATCGGATAGGCCATTTTACGCAAGCCCCAATGGTCCTCATACACGATCTCTGCCCCATTCTTTTTCAGGTAGTTCTGAAACTTACTTACCGCTTCCTTCATCTGTTCTTCAGACAAAACGGGAGTCATAATGAAAACGGTTTCGTACTGTCTTACCATTTTGTTTTGTTTAATTTGTTTGTAATGATTGATTTGTGCTATTCATAAAACGAGGGGCAAAGGTAATAAAAAAAATGTTGAAAATGTACAAATGTCGAAAATGTCGAAAAGGTCGAAAATGTCGAAAAGGTCGAAATGTCTAAATGTCGAAATGTCTAAATGTCGAAATGTCTAAATGTTGAAATGTCTAAATGTCTTAGGGTCTGGGGGGTTATTGTTTGTTCAGGCGCCGGTATTCAACGATGCGGTAATAGTCGGTGGGGTAGATACCTACAGAGATCAGGACCTGTCGCAGGGTAAACTTGACATTCAATTGGGTCACTTCGCCATACTGATCCAGGTCAAATGTGATGAATTTTTCGCGCATGGAGGGGTTGCGCCAGTGGGCACGGAAGGTATCATAATGCCAGTGCTCCAGGTCTGCGATCATTTCTTCATCATCCCACAATTGCATGATCAGCCGGCCGTCTTCGCCCAGGCTGATCCTGGCATTGTCGTATACAATGTGATCATAATCGCCGGTATAGGCTTCCAGGGGCCTTGAAGGACTGGTGTTTTTTATCCGCCGGCCTTCGATGGCAGCACGGCGCTCCATGGCTTTTGCCTTTTCTTCCCGGTATGCTTCGAAAAAGTGTGCATGCCAGTCTTTGTCCCTTTCAATGCCCAGCATGTTGTCTAATATGTAATTGACCACCGCAGGCCGGAAGTTACAGAACAAGTTGCTGACCACCAATACCCCGAGGTTTTTTTCGGGGAGCAGTACAAGGAAGGAGGTCATGCCATCTGTGGCGCCACGGTGTTGTGACACCCTGTATCCTTCGTATTGGCGCAATCCCCAGCCCAGCCCGTAAGCGCGGAGCGGTTCAGTCATGGGGTCTTCGAGCCTGAAGAGTTGATGGGGCTGGTGTGTTTCCAGGATATTTTCCCGGCTGATCAGGCGGTTCCCGTTGTATACACCGGATTCACCCAGCTGGAACATGATCCACCGGGCCATGTCAGTTACAGAGGCATTGACGGATGCGGCGGGGCCGATGTTGTCGAAATTGCGCCGGGGGATGGGCTGTACTTCCCCAAAAATCTCCTGGTGTGGCCATGCGGCATTGTTGTTGTCGCTGATTTGTGTGATGGTCGTACTGGCTGAGTTCATGCCGAGCGGTGCAAAGATCCTTTCGGCCATAAATTTATCCCACGGCATGCCTGAAGCAGCTTCCAGCACCATGCCGGCCACCATATACATCATGTTGCTGTAAACATAACCCGACCGGTATGGCTGTTCGAATGGCATGTGGCTGAGGAAGCCTGCAATGGTTTTAGGATCGCGGCCGGGCATGAAACGGAGCCGGTTGCCGGTGAGCCGCCCTATGCCCACCCGGTGCGACAGCAGATCACGAATGCTTAACTGTGCGGAGACCCAGGGGTCTGAGAGGGAGAACCATGGGAGGTGATCACGTACCTTGTCGTCCCAGTGCAGTTTGCCCTCATCAACAAGCATGCCCAGGGCAGTGGCCGTCATGGCCTTGGTAAGGGAGGCCATCCCGAATATAGTATGTTCATCCACGGCTTGGTCTGAACCCAGTTTTCGCACACCGAAGCCCCGGGCATACACCAGTTCACCATGTTCCACCACCGCTACAGCCATGCCAGGGATGCCCCAGTCGCTCATACCCCGGTTCATAAACCCGGCCAACCCGGCCAACCTGTCCGAAGCAGATTCTGTTGCACAGATGGGGGTAGGCATTGAAACAACCAATGTTGTGATCATAAGAAACAGTGCTGCGGGGCAAAATAGTCTTCTTGAAAAGAAATGCATAATGGCCTGGCGGAGCCTGGTTTGAAACAAGCAATGCATTGTTGTTTGGTTGAATGTTGTTGTTGAAAAGAAATACATAGCATACCGTTTTTCCATGGTTCTCCGGGGCTTGTTTTATTGGTCAATCAAATTTTCTGCATAATTGAAGTTGGCCGGGATCCCGCCCGTATGCCAGAACAACACATTGGTCCCGGCTTCCAGGAGCCCTTTTTCCATGTGATGCATCATGGCATAAAATGCGCGGCCTGTATATACCGGGTCGAGTAAAATGCCTTCGTGGCGGGCCAGTATGCTGATGGCCTCTTTCTCATGCCGGGTGACCACACCGTAGCCCGCTTCTTCATACCCCCTGATCATGGGGGTGGAGTCAAGGCTTGTTGTGTCTTGAATGTCCAGCGTGTGTATTCCCTCCAGAACCAGATCGCGGATGTTGTCTTCAAGGGATTTTCCTTCCGTTTCCTGTTTGTCGATGCGGATTGGCATGAGTGTGGCCCCGAGGTTGTGCATTGCTTTGCCCAGCATGAGGCCTGCCTGCATGCCTCCCGAACTGGAGGCGAAAAAGATGTAATCGATTTTCAGGTTTTTTTGATCAAGTTGTGTTTTCAGTTCACCCGCTGCTTCAAAGTAGCCCATGGCCCCGATTATATTTGATCCGCCATACGGAATGATGTATGGTGTATGGCCTTTTGCGCTTAATTGACCGGCCAATAAGCCCATGTCTTCGCCTTTACGTTGTGCACCGGTATAATGGATCGTTGCACCAAGAATGTTCGAAAGAAGCAGATTCCCGGTGTGTTCACCGGGACTGTCCCCACCAAGCAACAGATGGCATTTCAGGCCGGCCATGTTGCAGGCAGCGGCTGTTTGGCGGCAATGATTTGATTGTTGTGCCCCGCCTGTTATCACGGTATCTGCTCCTTTGGCCAGGGCATCGCCAATAAGATACTCCAGCTTGCGTGTCTTGTTCCCGCCGGTAGCAAGGCCGGTGTGGTCATCACGTTTGATGAACACTTTGTAGCCGGGATACAGGGCCGAGAAATTCTTCAGTCCATGCAACGGTGTCGGAAAAAACCCCAATTTAAATTTATCCAAACTAACCCCCATATTATTAATGCTAATTACTAAATACTAAATACTAATTACTTCTTCTCTCTTTCCTAAATTGGCCAAAACACCGGCAACAACAACATGGCAACGATCATAACCACAATGGTGAGGGGTACGCCTGTTTTAATATAGTCTTTGAAGCGATACCCGCCCGGACCCATTACCAGAAGGTTTGCCGCATGAGATACAGGGCTCATGAATACAGCGGCAGCCGCAATGGCGATGGCCATCATTGTTGTATGTGGTGATATGCCAAAACCGGCCGCAGCCTCCAGGGCAATGGGTGACATAATGACCACCAGGGCGGCAGGATGTATGACGATTGTGAGCAATGAGGTGAGCAGGTAAAGTCCGGCGATGACCCCCCATGGTCCAAAATGCCCGAACACATTCACAACGCCTGAAGCGATCAGGCTTGCCGCGCCGGTCTGATGCATGGCGGTACCCATTGGAATCATGCCTGCAATTAAAAAGACGGCGCGCCATTCGATGGCCCGGTACGCTTCCTCCATTTTTAAACATCCGGTAAGAACCATCAGGGCAATGCCGGCCACCGCTGCAATGGCAAGCGGTACGATCCCCAGCAAGACAGGGATCAGGATGCCTATCATGACCATGGCTGAAGTCAGGGCTTTGCCTGTACGGGCAGGTTGCCGGGACAGTTCGGTAAGAAGTATGAAGTCAGGTTCGGCGTCAATGATCTCCAGCTTTTCACGTTTGCCATAAATCAACAGGGCTTCCCCGATCCTGAGCGGCATGTTATGCAGGTTTGTCCGGTGTACTTCTCCTTCGCGCCACAGGGCCAGGACTGTGAGGCCATATTTTTGACGGAAATTGATTTCACGCAAGGTTTTCCCGGCAAGCAAAGACCGGGGTGCCAGCACCACTTCGGCCATTTGTATGTCGTCTGATTCCAGGCTTTTTATTTCCGGAACGTTTTCTTCAAGCAGTTCAAACTCCCGGAGCCCGATCAGTAACGGCAGGTCATCCGCATTGCCCTTTACGAGCAGGCGGTCATTTTCGCGAACGGTGGCACCGGGTGAATAGGGAACCAGGGTGTTGTCTTGCTGAAAGATCCCGATGGCAGTCAGACCAAAAGCACTGCCGATCTGGCTTTCTGCAATGGCCCGTTCAAAAAGCCGGGCATCGTCACGGACATCCATGATAAAAAGTACTTCGTCGAGTTTGTACGATTCGATCAGATCGCCAGGCGCTGTTTTTTTTATATTCCCGATCTCTCCCTCTTTCTCCAGTATGTCGAGTCGTTCGCGTGGCCCTTGCAACAGCAGGATGTCGTCCTGTTTCAGGATCACTTGCTGCAGCATGGTGCGCATGACCTGACCTGACCGGTTGACGGCCAGCACATTCAAACCCAGTCTCTTTCTGAAGTCGGTATCCTGCAACCTTTTTCCGGCCAGGGTCGATTTTTCCGTCACACTGGCTTCAAAGACCAGCATGTCGTGGGCAAGCAAAGCCCTGATGTCTATATTCAATTCCGAAGGAAGAATGAGCTCCCAGTGCTGCATGGCCTTTAATGTTTCTAACCTGCCCTGAACATGCAGTTTGTCGTTGCTTTGTATGATCGTATCGGGACCGGGATCGAGCAGGGTGGTTTTGTTCCGGATGATGGCCAGGACATTAAGGCCCAGTCCTGCCCGCAGCCGACTCTCTTTGAGCGTTTTGCCAACCAGTAAAGCAGTGGGTTTTATCCTAAGCAGGAAGCTGCGCTTTCCTATATCATAGGCTTCTGCTGGTATGGCACCGGACAATTTTTTTGTTTCACTGATGGCATCGCGACGGGGCAGAAAGTGCCTGCCGATCAAGGCCATGAATATTGTTCCGGCCAGCAATGCCGACAAGCCTATGGGGGTAAAATGGAAAAGCATAAAAGGCCGGTGGCCACTTTCTTCGAGTGCAAAACTGATCAGCAGGTTGGGTGGCGTCCCGATCAGGGTGGTCAGGCCGCCCAGCATCGATCCAAAAGCCAGGGGCAACAACAACCTGGAGGGGGATATGTTTTTTGCGCGAGCCATATCCATGACCACCGGGAGCATCAGGGCTACCACCCCGACATTGTTCATGAATGCAGACATCATTCCTGCAGACAACATAATGAGTGCCGTGAGCCTCCCTTCACCACTCCCGGCCAGGAACAATACCTGCCGGCCGATGATCCGGGCAACACCGGTTTGATACAGTGCGGCGCTTAATATGAACATTGCCCAAACGGTAACGACAGCCGGGTTACTGAACCCGGCCAGGGCTTCAAAGGGGGTGATAACACCAGTAAAAGCGAGACTGGCCAAAACCAGCAAGGCCACAATGTCCATCCGCAACCAACCTGTAAAAAACAAGGCAAGCGCTGCCCCAAGGATGCCGAATACCAGAATAATCTCTATCGTCATAAAACTTAATCCGTATGCCTGTTAAACAGGAATTCAGAATATGTAATGCCGCGTGGCCAGCGACTGGTCCATGGCTGGCATCATGTGCGGAAGTCGCGGCTGGTAATCAATAAAATCAGGAATGCCAAATACATGATCGGTGATCCTGAGTTCAATGGTTTGTTCCGTTTCGAAATACAGGGTTATGTCAAAGCCTGCTTCCGGTGGAGCGAAATAGCGCAGGTTGTGCCAATGGGCGCCCCTGTGGGGCCGGAGCGGATGCCTGTCATGGCCTTCCAGTTGAATTTCAACCCCCTTTATTCCTGCCATGATATAGGTTGATATCCATGCAGCACCCCTTTCTGACCGGATATTCAGGCTCAGGTTTCTTTCTCCGTTTACCAGCGTGTCGCGCATGACCTCCACCACCGGGGGCTGCAATGGTTCGGTGTCAGCGGGCCATGCCAGGTGGTCATTGGTGTTGACGGGAAAAAAGTCTGTCACCTTGACCTTTTCCGGATTTTCAGTAAGAAATTGTTTCGTAAATACGTCGGGTTGTTTGTCACTCGACACCCACTGAACTTCGCCGGTTGTGTCATTATAAGTATACAAAATATTGTTGGGTTTTCTGTACCGTTCGTCATATTCCAGTCCTACAGATCCCTTTAGCAGAAAAAAGAGGCCGGTTAACAAGATTAGTGAAGGTACCAATAATGGCTTGTTCTTTGTGATGATATTCATATGGGGGATCAGCAAGCCCATCATCAGGCCTATGAGCAGCATGGACACCCCGGTCATTTCCAGTCCCATCGCCACTGAAAACAAGTGGCTGATGGCAGGCAACCATGCAAGGGCGGGAATGGCAGAGAGTACCAATATAATGGACTGAAATATTGGTTTTTGGCCATGGGGCGTCATGAAAGTTACCAGGGCTGTTGCCAGCAAGACGGCTATCAATGGCCAGGCAAACAGAAAACTGCCTCCGGGCATGGTGAATGTGACAAAAATCATTGCAACTGCCCAACTGATCAGGGCACCTGCCGAAAGATCCCACACCCTTGAAGGTTTTCTGAACATCAGGAACAACAGAAGGCTTGCTGCAATGGAACCCATAATGCTCAAGGTGCTTGCTTGTCCGCCCAGGATCATCAGTGCAAGGACAATGGCCAGCAAAATGATCACCTGCCAGACCCTGACCCCCCGGATGATCATGCGGTAAAAAAACATGGAAAAAGCTACGGAAATACCCGCAAACCCCAGCAACAGGATTTGATGGTTGTATTCAAGGAGCAGATGGCCTGTGCCCGGATAATGACGGGCCAGAATATGATACATTGAGTGGGCGAGGGTAAATAGTATGAGCAGGTGCAATAAGAAGGCGACAATCCCTGACAATGCACCCAGAGGCGTCATGGTCTTTCTGATGACCCCCATGGCAAGCACAAGGATCAGAACCAGCAATATGGCCATGGCGAGGGGTGTTGCCCAGCTGTATGGATAATAGGCAAAGCCAGACCCAATGGTATTGAAATATACGGCATTCTGGCCGGATTCAAAATCCAGGGGTTCATTGCCCAGTTTCAGGGCAATGGCCGTGATGTATGATCCGTGATGCTGGATGGACCGCAGGTCGGTGTTCTCCAGGTTGTCACCTGCGGTATGGTAATCATATGCCTGCTTGATATAGGCCATGTTGACCCCATGGTATCCCCGGTGTTTGAATGGGCTGAAGTCAGTATCATTGGGCATGCGGGCGTAAATCTCAAAACTCAGAGAATTGGCGGCGGGATGCGGAACCGTTTTGGCGAATGCGGATATGGTTTTCAGATTATCAAAACCGGTTTCAAACATCAGGCTTCGTCCGCCGGTGCCTCTGGCTTCGAGGTTGACCACAAAATGGACGTCCCGGGCCCAGGGATGGTCTTTTAAAAATGCCCTGGCACCAAGCAGGCCAACCTCTTCGCCGTCGGGAAAGAAGAAAATAAGGTCGTTTTTAAACGGGGGATGATGTTGAAGCAGGCGGATCAGTTCAAGCATGGCCACCACGGCAGCCCCATTGTCGGAAGCACCGTATGCGTCCGGCACGGTATCATAATGTCCCATGAACATGATGGCCTTCCCGTTGCCTGTGCCCGGAATACGGACCAGGATGTTACCCAGTGTGGCTGCCCTTTGCAATTCTGGCTCATAATAATCGATCATGTGCAATTGGCACCAGACATCCAGCTCCCTGAGCCGGTCAGTAATATACTGCCGCACTGTTTCATTGGCCTGGATGCCAATGGGGTTTTTCAAGGAGGCAATATAGGAGAGGTCCGGTAATGTCCGTTCGGCTGAGAATTCACTGGCAGGGGCACCGGATGGGACAACCGCCGGGGGGGTGTTCAGTTGGAATGAAATAAACACGATCAACAGCATGGCCAGAGTTACAGCCAGGCCTGTAAACAGGTGTTGTTTGTTTTGGTTTTGCATGGACCATATTTTTTTGAGGGGGGTTCAGCGATTATTGGCAAAGGGTTCTAAACATCTGCAGGTCCTGTTCACTAAAGAGGACCATGCGTATCCGTTTCAAATGCTTCAGTTCCGGAATGGTGTTTTGAATGGTTTTCATTGCAATGGCGGCCGCTTCGTTGACCGGGTAACCAAATGCACCTGCAGAAATGGCCGGAAAAGCGATGGATGGGATTTTATGTTGATCCGCAAGTTTTAACGCATTCCGGTAGCAAGCGGACAGCAGTTTTTCTTCGGGTTTGTCAACCCCGTAAACAGGGCCGAGGCAATGAATCACATAATCGTTCGGAAGATTGTGCCCACCGGTAATTACCGCCTGTCCGGGGCGAATGGGTGCCAGGGGGCGACACTCCTCCTGAAGCCCGGGACCTGCGGAGCGGTGAATGGCGCCGGCTACTCCGCCACCGATACGTAACCGGGCATTGGCGGCATTTACTATGGCGCAGATGTCTGGCTGGTTGGCAATATCGCCACGAATCAATTCTATGCTTATGCCTTGTTGTTGTCGGTTGTTTTCCATTTCGCATTGCTTGATTTCCACCAAAGTTAAAAAAAATCATACGCATTTGTATAACTTTGACCCCGCCACAAATTTTTGTCATTACATGTAAGGGGTGTTATGAAAGAAAACAGAAAACCCGTAGGGATTCACTGGTTGGCACTGGCTATCCTTGTTGTGGTATGGGGCAGTTCATTTATTCTGATCAAAAGGGGGTTGGTGGCGTTCAGCAGTATGGAGGTCGGTGCCCTGCGCATTGCCATTTCGTTTCTTGTGCTGTCGCCGCTGCTTATCCGGCATCTGAAAAAAGTTCCCCGGAAGGCAATGATCTATTTTATCCTGTCGGGCATCAT
>PWON01000037.1 GCA_003557385.1 Bacteroidales bacterium
AATGACCCACCTTTTGCCAATGTAGGAAGCGTGGAAAACAGGGGGGTTGAATTGTCGTTGAACTGGAGGCATTACACCAGGGATCTTCGCTATTCAGTGGGTATAAATACCGCATACAACCAGAATAAAATGACCCAAATAGGGAATGCCGAAGGCATTTTACCCGGTGCAAGCTGGGCAGTTGCCGGCATGGTGACCCGTGCAGAATTAGGCCTTCCCATTGGATATTTCTGGGGGTATGTAACGGACGGTATATTTCAGAATATGAATGAAGTGTACCAGCATGTAAACAGTGCCGGGCAATTGCTCCAGCCCAACGCCAAACCTGGCGATGTACGTTTTGTGGATATCAACGGCGATGGGGTGATCAACGCCGACGACCGCACCATGATAGGCAATCCAACGCCACCCTGGACTTTTGGGATGAATGCAAACATCGAGTATAAACAGTTTGATTTTGGTTTTCTGCTTATCGGAACCCAGGGCAATGATGTATTCAATGGCATGATCAGGCCCGATTTGCGTTATACGAATCGCACAACCGACATCCTGAATCGCTGGACCGGGGAGGGAACCTCGAATACCGTGCCCCGCTACACCTGGATCGATACAAATAACAACAACAGGATCTCTGACCTGTATATTGAAGACGGTTCGTTTCTCAGGGTGAAAAACGTGCAAGTTGGATATTCCTTCACCCCGCGGGTTCTAAACAGGATACAGGCAAGTTCCTGGCGGATATACCTGTCTGCCGAAAACCTGTTCACCCTCACCAGGTACTCTGGAGCTGATCCGGAGATTGGTGCTATGAGTTCATTTGATATTGGCATTGACAGGGGTATTTATCCGCAATCCAGGACATTCCGCCTGGGTACCACCATTTCATTTTAAGGCGAGTTCCACATGAAAATTATCAACACATGAAAAATATAAAAGTAAAAACAGTATTTGCATTGCTCATCCCGTTATTGTTTGTCGGATGCAGCGATGATTTCCTTGATCTTAACCCCCTCGACCAGGAAGTTACAGCCAACTTTTACCGTACCGAAGATCAGGCCTTCCAGGCATTGGTGGCCATTTATGATGTGCTTACCTACCAGTCGACCCCCGGGGTGGCATGGGCTCCTTTTTTAACGGTTTCTGATGCGCTTTCTGACGATGCATTTGCCGGTGGTTCTGATGCCAATGACGGGTTTCACTGGGATGAATTAAACAACCACAATATTGCCACCACCAACCCGCTTGCCCATTCCATCTGGATCAAGAATTATATTGGGATTTTCCGGGCCAACCTGTTTCTGGAGGTGATTGATGGCATTGATGCTTCAGATAGTTTTAAACGGAGGACGATCGCGGAAGCCAAATTCATGCGGGCGTATTTTTATTTTGAACAGGTTCGTTTTTTTGAAAACATCCCGCTTCTGACCGCCACCATATCAGGTCCTTCAGAATATAGCCAGGAACAGAATAGCCCCCAGGAAGTTTATGATCAGATTGCGCTTGACCTGGTGGAAGCCATCGGTGATTTGCCCGAATCTGTTCCACCCAATGAAGCCGGCCGGATTACCAAATGGGCTGCACAAGGTTTGCTGGCCAGGGTGTTTTTGTTTTACAATGGGGTGTATGGAGCCAATCTGAATGCCGGAAATGTGGTGGTTGATCGTGCTTTTGCGCTGTCCCAGCTTGAAGATCTGATCGCCAACAGTGGCCACGACCTCTTTGAAGATTATTCACACAACTTCAGCCTGGTTGGCGAATTTGGCATAGAATCGGTTTTTGAGATTTCGCATGGGGATACCCCTGTTTGGTGGGATTGGGGTTATCCGCGCGGTGGCAACGGAAACCTGGCGGCACAAATGCAAGGTCCCAGGGTAAGCGGATCGAGCAACTGGAACAGGGGCTGGAGTTTTGCCCCGGTAAGCCATAAGCTGGCTGAATTCATGGCCGGTGATCCTCGGTTTGAATACACCATTTTAACGGAAGAAGAACTGGATGGGACGCTTACAAAAGGTTACCAGCATACCGGTTATTTTTCAAAAAAATACAGCTCCGATGCAGAGCACTGGGGTTCGGGCGGGCAGTTTGAGCTCAATCGCACATGCAATTTCCGGGTGATCCGTTTTTCTGATGTGCTTTTGATGGCTGCAGAGCTTGAAAGTCCCAACGCACAGCAATATCTCGACCGGGTGAGGGCCAGGGTTGGTCTGGACCCAGTTCCTGCCACACCGGAAAATATCTACCGCGAAAGAAGACTGGAACTATCCCTTGAGGGAATCCGCTATTATGATGTGTTGAGGCGCGGAGTTGACTATGCCAACCAGGAATTTACCCATTCCGGCATCAGGGGACCCAATTATGAAGGGGACCAGCAGATTTTTGATGTCACCTTCAACCCGGCTACCAGGGGATTTTTGCCCATTCCCCAGACCGAAATGGACCTTTCTGCAGGCGTATTTGATCAGAATGACGGGTATTTGTAAGCCTGGCGCCAAACGTGATTGCTATAAAACGTGATTCCTTTAAATGATCATTGAATGACACAAAAAAGATATGCCATTTTTATTTCGCTGATCGTCGCCCTGGGAGGCTTCCTTCTGGGTTTTGACAGCGCAGTGATTTCCGGGGCAACCCCCTTTTATCGCGAAACTTTCGGGCTGAATACAGGATCCATGCTGATCGGGTTTTCGGTGAGTTCCCTGATTTTGGGAGCGATCATGGGCAACATCATTGCCGGTCGTTTGGCTGACCATTTTGGTCGCCGCAAAATCCTCAAGGTAACAGCAGTGTTGTTTGCACTGAGTGCCGTTATCACGGCCCTTTCCACAAACATTGGGGTCTTCCTTTTTGCACGCATTCTTGGCGGGCTGGGCGTGGGTATGGCTATCCTCGTAGCACCCATGTATATTGCGGAGATCGCCCCGCGAAAAATGCGTGGCAGGCTGGTAACCTTTAACCAGCTCAATATCGTCCTGGGGATCTCGATCGCCTATTTTTCCAATTACTTTTTTCAGCAAATCATTGCCGACCCTGACCTGAAATGGCGTGTGATGCTTGGGGTGGAAGCGGTTCCGGCCCTTTTATACCTGGCCCTGCTGTTTTTTGTTCCCAGGAGTCCGCGTTGGCTGATGCAGAAAGGCCTGGATGCGGAAGCAATGGGTGTGCTTACGAGGGTTAACGGAGATACCAATGCTCCGGTCGTATTCCGGGAAATAGAAAAAAGCCTAAGCGAGGAGGTTAACAAGGATAAAGCCAGGTGGTCGGAAGTATTTTCCAGCCGAATGAAAACCGTTTTGATCATCGGTTTTGGAATTGCATTTTTTCAGCAAATTACCGGCATCAATGCCATCTTTTATTATGCGCCCATGATTTTTGAAATGGCTGGTGGCGGAAAAGATGCCGCATTCCTTCAGGCTGCCATCCTGGGGGTTACCAATGTGGCCATGACGGTGGTCGCGATGTTCCTTATCGACAGGCTTGGCCGCAAACCTTTGCTCTATGCCGGTGCTACCGGGATCTGTATTTCACTGGCTATAGTTGGATTTTCATTCTTTAACGCCAAATACACCATTGATGACCAATCAATGGAAGAGCTTATTGCAGAAGTGAATGAGATGCAGGCCGCACCACATCACCTGGAAAATATCATTAAGCTCAATCAGCTGAAAAACGTTGCCTTTGAAAATGAGGTGGCCTATTTTAGCCAGGTAAAAGAAAGGGTTGGTCAGGATACTTACAACAGTTTCAAGGAGATCATTCTCAAACACAGCATTGCAATAAATTCTATATGGGTGCTGGTTGGCCTGATCATGTTTGTAGCCTCCTTTGCCATATCCATGGGTCCGGTGATGTGGACCTTGCTTTCGGAGATCTTTCCCAACAAACTCAGGGGGCTGGCCATATCCATCATGGGGTTCTGGAACTCCATTGTAAGTTTCAGTGTGGCCACGGTTTTTCCTGTTCAATTGGAGAATCTGGGATCTGCAACAACCTACCTGATCTATTCCTTTTTCGGATTGATGACACTGCTTTTTGTATGGCGCTTTGTTCCCGAAACAAAAGGGAAATCACTGGAAGAACTGGAATATAAACTCATAAAATAAAATGATGAAGACAACAAAAATATGCTTGATTGCTGCCATGGCGTTTTTTACACTTGCGTGTAACTCCATCGGGGAGCAACAGAAGGACCCCATGTCAGAGGGACCTTCAAAGGTAGAGTTAAAGCAGGTAGACGGCCGTTATCGTTTGTTTGTGAATGGCGAAGAATTTTTTGTGAAGGGTGCCGGATGCGAATTCGGCCCCTGCTACCAGGTGGCCGCCCATGGGGGCAATTCTTTTCGGACCTGGCGCACCGACAACAGCCGCCGTTCAGGAAGGGAAGTGCTCGATGAAGCCTGGGAACACGGACTTATGGTGATGATGGGCCTGGATGTGGCGCGAGAACGTCATGGATTCGATTATGATGACCAGGAGGCCGTGGCTGCACAATTGGAACAATTTCGCAAGGAAGTGATGGAACTTAAAGACCATCCTGCACTTTTGGGCTGGGGCATTGGTAATGAGCTCAACTTGCGTTACACCAATAAAAAGGTATGGGATGCGGTAAACGACATTGCCCGCATGATCAAGGAGGTGGATGGCAATCACGTAACCACCACAATGCTTGCAGGAATAGGCCCGGATGAAGTGGCCTACATTTCGGCAAACTGTCCGGACCTTGACTTCCTGTCTGTACAATTTTATGGAGATATCGTAAACCTTAGGCAGCGTCTCGATGAAGCCGGGTATCACGGCCCCTACCTGGTGACTGAATGGGGGGCAACAGGCCATTGGGAAGTAAGCCAGACAGAATGGGGGTCACCCATTGAACAAACATCTACCGAAAAAGCCGAAGCCATAAAACACCGGTATCAGGCAGCCATTCTTTCTGATGACGTCAATTGCATGGGTTCATACGTATTTCTGTGGGGACAAAAACAGGAGCGGACCCCTACCTGGTATGGGCTTTTTACCGAGGCCGGCGAGAAAACAGAGGTGATCAATGTCATGGAATATTTCTGGACAGGCCGGTGGCCGGAACATGTAGCACCCAGGCTGCATGATATCAATATTGAAGGCAAGGGTGGCCGCTTTGACAATGTGTTTCTGGAAAGGGGCATGGAATACACTGTTCAGTTAATGATCGAACACAATGATCCGGAAAGCCTGTCGGTCAGGGCTGAAATCATGCCTGAACCCACTGAACTCAGTGATGGAGGCGACTATGAGCCAAGGCCCAAAAGCATCGATGGCCTGATCATTGCTGCCCAAAACGGCTCAATACGATTCAATGCACCTGCACAGAAAGGTGCATACCGGGTTCTCGTGTACGTTACCGATGAACACAATCATGCCGCGACGGCCAACATCCCGTTTTATGTGGATTAGCCTTGTTCTATGAAATACACTCGTATTTTAATACTCTTCATGCTGTTTGGTTTGGTTGAGTGTTGTCGACCTGTAAATACGGAAGTGCCCATTGACGGGTACTTCCGTCAGGCCGACAGCTTATTGCAACTGCTCACCCTGGAAGAAAAGGCCGGCCAGATGACCAACATTGGGCTGACTGCACTTGTAAAAGGTCCATTCTGGAATGATGCTGATTCCCTGTTACTGGATACAGCCAAAATGCGTGATTTGTTACTGAACCACCATGTGGGATCAATCCAGAACAAAGGCAAATATCCCCCTTCAAAAGAAGAATGGCACCGCATTGTTAAAACGATCCAGCAATATGTCCTGGATCATTCAAAACATAAGATCCCTGTGTTGTTTGGCATGGATGGCGTGCATGGAGCCAATTATACGGCGGGATCCACATTGTTCCCCCACCAGATTGCCCTGGCAGCAAGCTGGAATCCGGAATTTGCGGAGATGACCGGCAGGGTCACTGCCTACGAAATGCGGGCGTCTTCTCAGCCCTGGAATTTTGCACCGGTACTGGATGTGAGCATGCAACCATTGTGGGGCAGGATCTTTGAAACCTTTGGGGAAGACACCCATATGAACAACGTTATGGGCAAGGCATTTATACGCGGGCTTCAGGGAAACAAGCTGTCAGATACCACCAGTGTGGCTGCATGCGTGAAGCATTTTGTGGGTTATGGGACCCCCTTCAGCGGGAAAGACCGGTCGCCCGCATATATTCCTGAACATTACCTGAGGCAGTATTATATCGAACCCTTCCGTCATGCCATTGACCAGGGAGCCCTGACCGTAATGCTGAACTCCGGGGCTGTGAACGGGGTGCCCGGACATGCCGACCATTTTTTAATCACCGAGGTGCTTAAAGGAGAGCTTGGACTGAAGGGCTTTGTGATTTCCGACTGGGAAGACGTCGGCAGGCTGGCCACCATGCATAATGTAGCACACAACAGCAAGGAGGCAGCAAAAATTGCGGTAATGGCCGGCGTAGATATGAGCATGGTGCCTTATGATGCAGGTTTTGCTTCTGATATTGTGGAACTGGTCAGGGAAGGGGAAATTCCGATGAGCCGGATTGATGATGCAGTACGCAGAATTCTGTATGTTAAATTCAGGCTGGGGTTGTTTGACAATGCCTGGCACGATCCGTCCGGTTATTCAAAGTTTGGATCGGAAGAATTTGCAAAAAAAAGCTACCGGGCAGCATTGGAAGCCATTACCATGCTGAAGAATGAGGATGCATTACTGCCCATCAGCCATGAAGATACCAGGATACTGGTAACGGGTCCGGCTTCCAATGCCCTGACCGCCCTCAATGGTCCCTGGAGCCGAACCTGGGCAGGGGATGATCCGACCTATGATGATCCCGGCAAAAAAACCATCCTGCAGGCCATGCGGGATACTTTTGGAGAACACAATATATTGTATACCCCCGGGACGGATTATGAAGGGGACGTGGAAAGCACACAGGTGTTGCTTGAGAAAGCAGCCCGTGCAGATATCATTATGATCTGCCTTGGGGAGAGACCTGCCACCGAAAAACCCGCAGACATTGACCAGCTTGAATTGCCCGGCAACCAGCTTGAACTGGTCAGGCGGCTCCATAAAAGCGGGAAGCCGGTTGTCCTGGTCACGCTTCAGGGTCGCCCGCGCATCATACGTGAAATAGAGCCCATGGCCAATGCCATTTTACATGCATACTGGCCCGGCCATGAAGGAGGTCGTGCCCTGGCAAGTCTCATCAGCGGTAAGACAAACCCGAGCGGAAAGTTGCCATACACCTGGCCACGTTTTAGCGGGGCTTTGGTCACCTACCAGCACAAGGGAAGTGACAGGCTTGATCATGAATTTGGCAATGAGGGTTTTAACCCACAATGGGAGTTTGGACACGGGCTAAGTTATACAAGCTTTGAATACAGCGATTTAAGCCTGTCTGCCGATACCATTGACAGTGGCCAAAACATCGCAGTAAGTGTGGTGGTGGAGAATACCGGTGCCCATGCCGGGAAAGAGGTGGTACAGTTGTACCTGCGTGACCTTGTGGCTTCCATCACCCCGGATCACCGCAAACTCATCGGGTTTGACAAAATATTCCTTGAACCCGGCGATCGAAAAACAGTGGAATTTTTAATACATTACCATGACCTGAAATTTGTTGGCTTGCAAAACCAATGGATTGCCGAAGCGGGTGAGTTTAAGGTCTTTGCCGGGGG
>PWON01000226.1 GCA_003557385.1 Bacteroidales bacterium
CAGAATAATCTCCGACAGATTAACATATTGCCCTTCCGATGATGCTAAATTGGTAAACCCCGCACGGATACGCACATGCTGTGGCGTGAGGAAAAAATCACTGCCGTTGTCGTCAAATACCAGGCAGTGTGCGGCCGTGATGATCCATTCTTCATTGACAATGGTCCCCCCGCAAAAATGCCCTCCTCCGTAGGTGGGTTGCAATTGCAGGGATATCTGCCATGGATAGTCTTTAATGTCAACGTCTTCGCCCCCGACAATTTTAGAGGGGCCACGTTGAAATTTTTCCAAAAAACGCGCCACATTTTCCGGATCCCGGAACGGATCGTCGGGAAATAATTTTTCCTGTGCAATGGCCGTAGCTGCAGCGAACAGAAAAATAAGCGCTGTCAGAATAGTTGTAAAGTTTTTCTTTTCCATCAGTAGGTTTTTTGTATACACAAACTTATTAATTATTTATATATTAACATATTTGTGAGCAGGTTTTTTTGGCTTTGGCTAGTCAATTATCGGGCATTTTTCACACGCTTAGTCGGACACCTTTTCGCGCAACGATCGAAACCCCTTGCCAAGGATCTCAGAAGCTTCAATGACCGTTACAAAGGCATCTGGGTCGATCTGGTTTATGAAATCCTGCAGAATGGCTACTTCGCGGCGTGTCACATTTACAAAAATGATCTTCTTTTCATCTTTTTTGTACATGCCTTTGCCTTCAATGAAGGTGCCGCCGCGGTTAAGGTCTTCGAGGATCTTTGCGGCAATCTCCTCATATTTGTCGCTGACAATGAACAGGGTTTTTTCATAGGAAAAGCCTTCCAGCACAATGTCAATGACCTTACCGGTAATAAAGATCACAATAAGTGAATACAGCGGGATGGTCCAGTCACCGAATGAAACAAGCCCCAGAAATACAATCAGTGCGTCAATGATCATCAGGCTCTGGCCAAGCGGGATCCGGGTATATTTGGTCATCACCATGGCAATGATGCTGCTGCCCCCGGAGGTGGCCCTGGCCTTAAAGATCATGCCAAGCCCGAGTCCGAGCAATACACCGCCGAATATACTTGAGAGCAAGGGGTCATTTTCCACCAGCGGATCGGTACCATATAAAAAAGCGATCCCATCAATAAAACCGGAGGCAAGAACGAACCCCACGACGGTTTTTACGCCAAAACGTGGCCCCAGCAACCGGATGCCGAGGATGGTCAGGGGAATGTTGAGGGCCAGGCCCGTCAGGCCAACCGGCAGGCCGATCAGATGATACAGGATAATCCCAATGCCGTAAACACCGCCCGGGACAATTTTATACGGGCTGATAAAAAGGACGTATCCGCTGGCCATGATAAAGGCGCCTATGGTGATCAGTGCATAGGAAATAAACCACTTGCTGGAAAAAATTTTTTCTTTGTTGTGAAAAGCCATTTCTGGAAAATTAATTTAACTTCGTGGGGGATTTTTAAGCAGGCAAAGATAATGTGTTTTTGTGAATGAATACACTACATCATAAACGGCATACCAGGGCTTTGGTGTCTGTGTATGACAAAGATTCTGTAAGTGAACTGGCAAAGGTTTTGCAGTCTTTTAACGTGGAGATTTTATCCACCGGGGGAACCCTTGCGTATTTGCGGCAGCTGGGAATCCCGGCAAAGTCCGTGGAAGATGTAACCGGCTATCCTTCCATTTTGGGCGGCCGTGTTAAAACCTTGCATCCCCTGGTGTTTGGAGGGATACTTGGCCGGCCCGGACACGAAAGCGACCGGCAAGACATGGGTGGTTATGGGGTGCAGACCATTGACATGGTGGTGGTTGACCTCTATCCGTTTGAGCAAACACTGACATCGGGTGCCTCCCATGCCGAGATCATTGAACAGATCGATATCGGGGGAATATCCCTGATCCGTGCCGCGGCAAAAAACTTTGAGCATGTATTTGTGCTGCCCTCGGCACAATATTTTGACAAGGCAGCCGGCCTGTTAAAAAATCAGGATGGGCATACCTCTTTAACCGACCGGAAAACAATGGCTGCCGCTGCAATGGACATCAGTTCACATTACGATACGGCCATATTCAATTACCTCAACCAGGGCGAAAGCAATGTGTTTAAGGAGAGCATCCGGGAGTCGGCCACGCTTCGCTATGGGGAAAACCCTCACCAGCAAGCCTGCTTTTACGGAAACCTGGAAGATGTTTTTGAGCAGCTGGGCGGCAAGCCACTTTCCTACAACAACCTGTTGGATGTGGATGCAGCCATGGGTTTGATGCTTGAATTTTCAGAACCCGGTTTTGCCATCATCAAACATACCAATCCATGTGGAGCAGCCTTGCGCAACAGGATTGAGGATGCCTGGAAAGATGCCCTGGCAGGGGACCCCCTGTCTGCATTTGGCGGGATTCTGATCGCCAATCGCACCATCGGCGCTGAAATGGCTGAAACCATTCACGAACTGTTCTTCGAGGTGTTGATTGCCCCGGATTTTGATCAGGAAGCGTTATCGGTCCTTGGTCAGAAGAAAAACCGGATCCTTTTGCGCAGCAAACCTTTTATTGCCCCTGGTGCAAGATTCCGGTCAGTGTTAAACGGCGTGTTGTGGCAGACACAGGATCACAAAAACATACTGCCCGATCAGTGGCGCAGGCCAACCTTGAAGAAACCGGATAAAAACCAGGAGAATGACCTGCTTTTTGCCAATACCATTGTCAAGCATTTGAAATCTAATGCCATTGCGCTGGTTAAGGATACCATGCTGATTGGGACGGGGACGGGCCAGACTTCCAGGGTGGACGCCCTGAAACAGGCCATTGCCAAGGCGCGCGCCTTCAATCATGACCTGGAGGGCTCCGTAATGGCTTCTGACGCCTTTTTTCCTTTCCCTGATTGCGTGGAAATTGCCCATAAGGAAGGGATCGTTGCCGTGATACAACCGGGTGGTTCAGTCAAAGACCAGGCATCTGTGGATTATTGCAATGAGGCAGGAATGGCCATGGTCTTTACCGGGAACAGACATTTCAGACATTAATATATTTACTATATTTGCTACTTATTAAATGCAACACCAATGGGTTTATTTTCCTTTTTAACCAAAGAGATCGCCATCGACCTTGGCACAGCCAACTCCATCATCATCCACAACGACAAGGTTGTTGTGGAAGAACCATCCATTGTAGCGATCAACCGTGCTACGGGTGAGATGCTTGCTGTGGGCAAGAAGGCCATGATGATGCATGGCAAAACACATGAGAACATTAAAACCCTTCGCCCGTTGCGCGATGGGGTCATTGCGGACTTCCAGGCGGCGGAAGCGATGATACGGGCCATGATCAAGATGACGGAAACGAAAAAACCTCTGTTTCCTCCGTCATTGCGAATGGTTATTTGCATTCCCTCCGGTATTACAGAAGTGGAGGAGCGTGCTGTACGAGACAGTTGTGAGCAGGCAGGGGCAAAGGATGTCAGGCTGATCCATGAACCCATGGCTGCTGCAATAGGCATTGGGATTGATGTGCTGGAACCTGTGGGGAATATGGTGATCGATATTGGCGGAGGCACAACCGAAATTGCTGTGATCGCCCTGGGGGGGATCGTATGCAACAAGTCTATCCGTATTGCCGGCGACGATTTCAATACCGATATTATGGAGTACATGCGTAAGCAGCATAACATTTTAATTGGGGAGCGTACGGCCGAAAAGATCAAGATTGACGTGGGATCGGCCTTGCCTGAACTGGAGAATGCACCGCCGGACCTGGCGGTACATGGTCGGGATATGATGACCGGCGTCCCCAAGGAGATTATGGTAACCTATTCGGAAGTAGCCCATTGTCTGGATAAATCCATCACCAAGATTGAAGCTGCCGTGATGAATGCCCTGGAGATGACACCACCTGAACTGGCTGCAGACATTTATCGTACCGGCATATATATGGCAGGTGGGGGAGGCTTGCTCAGGGGGCTCGACAAAAGGATCGCCGCCAAAACACGCCTTACAGTCCATGTAGCGGAGGATCCGCTGAGGGCCGTTGCCAGGGGGACAGGCATTGCACTGAAAAACTTCAATACCTTTCCCTTCCTGATCAAATAAGGAACGCATGTCGACCCGGGGCTTCATGCATTTTACTCAAACCTAATCGAACATGGCTGTATGCGTAACCTGTTCAGGTTCATACAAAGGTATCACTTCTTTTTCCTGTTCCTGGTCTTCGGAACGGTGGCCATGGCATTGACGGCGTCGTACCAGTCTGATCACCGGGCATTTTTTATCCATTCGGCCAATGCTGTTTCCGGCAAAATATACCAGGCTTTTGACGATGTCACCGCCTATCTTTCACTTAAACAAGTAAACCGGCAACTTTTAAACGACAACACCCGCCTGCTCAACAGGCAAAGGGAAAACTTTGTGATCACAGATACGGATGTGTTTATTTCTGCCGACAGCATTTTTCAGCGCAGGTTCAGCTATATGCATGCCCGTGTGATCAACAATTCTGTAACGCGGCGCGACAATTACCTGACCCTTAACAAAGGATTGAACCATGGCGTGGCACCGGATATGGGGGTGATAGCCGCCAATGGCGTGGTTGGCATTGTCCGGAATGTTTCTGCGAACTTCAGTGTGGCCATGTCGGTATTACACAGTGATATGCTGGTGAGTGTCAAAATAAAAAAGAATGATCATATCGGCAGCCTTCATTGGGAGGGAAACAATTACCGCGAAGCCCACATGACCTATATACCGCCTCATGTTGAACTGGCGATGGGCGATACCATCGTGACCAGTGGGTACTCTGTTGTTTTTCCTGAAAACATTTTAATCGGAACCATCAAAGACTGGGAGATCAGAAGGGGTGAGACTTTTTTTACGGCCACCATTGACCTTGCATTGGATCTGAATAAGATCTCTTATGCGTACATTGTGAAGAACCTGATGCAGGATGAACAGAAAGAGCTGGAGCTTTCTGTGACTTCCGACATATAATATGCAGACGATATGCTGAGGATGAATTGGCGTTTTGTGTTTTTGTTTGCAGGGCTGGTTTTGGTCCAGGTTCTGATACTGAACAACATGATGCTTGGTGGTTATGCCAATCCCCAGCTCTACATTTTGTTTGTGCTCATCTTGCCTGTGAATGTGCCCGGGTGGCTTTTACTTGCTTCGTCATTTGTCCTTGGTCTTATCCTGGATGCTTTTTCCGATTCCATGGCAATCCATGCGGCTGCAACGGTTTTTATGGCATTTTGCCGCCCGGCAATGATCCGTTTTGTCACGGGCAATACGGTGATGCAAGGGCAGGAGGTTCCCTCTTTTTCGGTGTTTGGTGGTTTCTCTCTGATCCTCTACGCCCTGGCATTGATCTTACTGCACCATGCCGTATTGTTTTTCCTGGAAATATTTCATTTTGCTGAATTTGTGCAGACCCTTTCGCGTATTGTGATCAGTGCCGGGCTGACGCTCGTATTTACAATAATTGGTTTTGCCCTGCTCGAACGGAGTTTTTCAAACTAATCACCCCATATCAATCTTCGCATCACACAGGTTAAAAAATCTTAAAAGGGCCGGCCGCAGGGTCAATTGTTTATACCTTTGAGGAGAAAAATCATGTATTTATTTCGTTATGATAAACAGATTGTTGGTTTTATCAGGGTATATGTTGCTGATGGCCTCTTGTAATATGGGCCTGCAAAAAAAAGATGCGGATTATTTTATTTTGAGGGGAAAATTGGAGAATGCCGGCCAGATCAAATTGGAGGTGCATGAGATGACCACCAATAAACTGATTCCGGTCGAAAGCTTTGAAACCGATCCCCGGGGCAATTTTTCTTTCAGGGGCCGTTTGGACGAAGCGGGGTTCTTTGTACTCAGGACGGATCCGTCAAATTATATCACCCTGGTGGTTGAACCGGGCGAGGAGATTTATTTGTATGGCGATGCGGAAGACCTGCCGGCCTTTCACGAGATAAAAGGATCTCCGGGTTCAGCCCTTTTGTCGGATCTGAAAAGCCACCTTCGCCTGAATTACCGTAAAGTAGATTCCCTGTCTGAGGTCTTTCGTGAAAGCCGGGCCCATGAAAATTTCATGGAGATCCGGCAGTCCCTTGATCAAGCCTATGCGGAGATCTATGAAAGTCAGCAGCAATATGTGAGGCAGTTCATTCGCGACAATCCCCGCTCGCTGGCCTCCATCATTGCTTTGTATCAATATTTTGGAAACCAGTTGCTGTTGCGTGAGGATACCGATTTTGAATACTTTGAACTGTTGAGCAAGTCGTTGTCAGAAGAGTATCCTCACAACAAGCATGTGCTGGACCTTGCCCGGCGGGTCAGTCGCCAAAAAAGAAGTGAATTGCAGCGGCGCATGGCCAGGGAAAACCTGGCCATAGGAAATGAGGCCCCGGAAATCATCCTGCCCGATACCGGGGGAGAGATGATTGCACTGTCTTCGTTGCACGGAAATTATGTGCTGATCGACTTCTGGGCCACCTGGTGTGCTCCATGCAGGGAGGCCAATCCGCAACTCAGGGAAATATATGACCTGTATCATGGCAAGGGCTTTGAGATCTATGGTATTAGCCTCGACAGAACAAGGGAACAATGGCTGCAGGGTATCAAAGAAGACCGCATCAACTGGATACAGTTGAGTGACCTGCGTTTCTGGAGCTCACCCGTGGTCAGCCTCTACCAGGTGGAGGGCATCCCTTACAACGTGCTGATTGATCCCGAGGGCCGGATCGTGGAAAAAGGGATCAGCCCCGGTGAACTGGAAATTGTTCTGGCGGACATTTTTTCAGATTGATCAACAAATGCCGGATGAACGCCGGGTTACCAGAGTTTCTCTACTTCGTAAGCATTTTCCATTACTGAATCGTAATGATCGGCAGGCAGGGTCCAGCTCAACATGTTCGCTTTTTCATTTAACACGGCCAATTTCCGGTTTTGGGCGTCAAAGATCAAGGTGCCTTTGTAGTTATAAAAGGGTGGATGATACATGTGCAGGCTTATGCATGCATCGAGCGGAGAAGTATTTTGTAGTTTATGGATCACATTATAGGGCTCATAAATGAGCTCGCCGGGCTTAAACGTTTTGGTAGGGTGCAAAAAAACCTTTTTTTTGCGGGCGGCGTAACCATAAATGGTTTCGGCAACGATGCCTTCAAGGGGGATCACAAAACCCCAGAAATTCTTATGCTGGTGTATGGGGAGCATGAATTGGGGCGGCCATGTCATCAAAAACACCTGCAGCGGCTCATCGCATATCTTGATGCGGTTATACTCATCCAGGTTTTTCCCTTCAAGATAATCGCTGTAAGATAGTTTTGCAAAGTCAATGCCCGAAAGAGCCTTCCTGACCAGGTTCTGTTCTATTTTTTGTCCTTCCAGTTTTTGCAGGGCTTCTATAAGGTGTTTCATTGTTTTTTTTATTGACGATGGTTGTGTAAAAAAAGCATCAGGATAACCCCGTGCAATTGGGAGGATAAATATACAAAAAATTGTTGCGTATCAAATAAAATTCAAGTAGGTTTGCCTATAATATCTGATTGCCGGCGATTTCACACGGGGATGGGGAAAAAGACCTATTTTATTTCTGA
>PWON01000072.1 GCA_003557385.1 Bacteroidales bacterium
ATGCCGGAACTGCCACCACTGATCAAATATACTTTTCTATCCATATAACCGGTTTTTTGAAATGTGTTCAGATCGCTGGCAATGATTTGCAATATAAACAATAATGTGCAATTGTTGTTCTTGCCGGGTGTAAGCAGTGAAAACCTTCGGGGAGTAACCGATGAAAATCGTAATTTTGCCACATTGAATAACCGCTGTAATAAATGATCCTTATGAATAATACTATTTTCAACATGGCATTAGCTCCATGGCCTTATGTGATTTACTTATTCACTTTTCCTGCCCTTTTAATGGCATCCGGGCAAACAGACAACCTGCAAGAAACAGAAGACACAATTCAGGCCCCATGGTCATATTCTGCTTTTTTGAGCCAGCAGATTAATCAGGCATCGTTCAGCAACTGGGTGCAGGGTGGCGAAAACATGTTCGCGTCCACTTCTATTGTCCAAATGACCGCAAATTTTCAAAACGACATATTTAGCTGGGAAAACCGCCTGAACATGGCATTTGGCCTCATCAAGTCGGAAGACACCCCCATGAGGAAAAACGAGGATCGTATCCATTTGCTATCCAAGGCTGGCCGTGAAATTTCCCCGCACCTTAACACATCCTTTCTGGGTGAATTCAGAAGCCAGTTCTACAAGGGATATAATTACCCAAACGACATCGTGGTCGTATCGCGTTTTATGGCACCCGGGCATCTCTCCCTATCGCTTGGAATTGACTATAAGCCATGGGAGTTTCTTTCTCTTTTCATTTCACCCGCTTCCGGAAAGTTCACCTTTGTGCGCGACCAGGAACTGGCCAATAAAGGAGCCTTTGGAGTCAGGCCGGCCGAATACGACCAGGACGGCAACCTGATCAGGGAAGGCAGCAACCTGAATGCCGAATTCGGGGCCCTGATCAACATCATGTTCAGCAAAGTGTTGATGGGAGATGTGGAAGTGGACTCAAGGTTAAGCCTGTTTAACAACCTGTTTGATGACGACAGAAGTAATCGCAAAAACACGGATGTGGACTGGGAAACATCGGTCAACATCAAAATCAACCGTTACATTACAGCCAGTTTCCTGATCCATATGCTTTATGATCATGACACCCCCATACCGGTAATGGATGAAGAAGGAAACCCTACAGGCGAATTCACCCGCAAGTTGCAAATCAAGCAAATGTTCGGCCTGGGTCTGTCATACCGCCTTTAAAGGCTCATTCAACCCTGTATATGGGATACCAGTCCGTTTCATCCAGCAGGTATCCGAATAATGCATCATCAATCAGGCCAATGTCCGATAAGGGTTCCAGTGCCAGAACCAGGAAATTTGTATGCAATTGCTGTATCGGAATAAACAGATATCGCTCGTGACGATCCGATATATCCACGGCTGTTTTTAAAGGTTCTCCCGGTGGGTCAAATCGAATGGGACGAAGGTTCCATCCGTATACATCAGTACCCGCCGGAATGTTTGTCAGACTCTTCAATCCATGCTTTTCCACCCACTCCATCAACAATTCGTCGTTTCTTGGGATCAAATAGCCACGTGGCCGTTCAACTTGTAATTTAGGTTTAACCAATGGTTTATAGTTCTCCACAACAACCATGGTGTCTGCCCCGGTTACAGAAGATTTTAGTGGCATTATGAGTGATTCACCATCAGAAACAAATTGTGTTTGTATGGCCACCATTTCACCTGTCTGGGAGTTGATCAGATCATTCCTGGCTATGTTGACCATATGTACGACAGTATCCTTGTTGATGTAAAGAAATTCCAACAAACCTCTCTTGGTTTCCAGTTGGCACAGGCTTCTTCTCTCCAATTTTTCTATAAAGCCATCCCTGCCGTTGATCCCTTCAAATATAAATGACAAGGTGTTCCTGATGCCAAAGCCATGTCTTCCATCGTCAATGTCTGTAGTCGAATGCCTGGTAATTCCATCTGATGGGGGAGGACCTACGATATAATTTTGGAAACTGTAACCATGAGTGGCTAAATATTCTTCAAGAAAAGGCAAGACCTCTTGCAGGCTGAACATTCTGATTCGTTCATCGATGTTAATGTTCGTATTGACCCCAACCTGCATGTCAAATTGTTTGTATCCTCCAAATTCCGCCCATGAATCCCTGTAGGGCTGGTATTCATGCACATCAATGGTAACATGTGGCAACCATTCCCGGAACAGTGCATGCAATGCATATGTCTCAGGTGCTTCCATAGAACGGTGATCGCGGTTCAGATCTCTGTTCAATGCATTCCGTCGCTGATTCACTTCTCCACCATCCGGATTAACCTGCGGAACTATCCAAACTTCCATGTGATCGAACCAATGGTCAAACTTTCCCTCGGCCAGATCCCGGATCAATAGCAAGGCCCCTTCCTTGCCCGCCTGCTCATTGCCATGCTGTTGCGCAAACAACAAAACCCGGAGTTTTTCAGTTTCAGTCACGTTGCTTTTTTTTGCAGCCTTTACAACAACCAGTTCACGACCCTCAACCGATTGGCCAAATACCTCTTTTTCAAGTATCTGACTATGTCTGGCAGCAGCATTGCAAAAATCATGGATTTCGTCATGGGTTGAAGGCCAGGTAAAATTCCTTGATTCTGCAGGAGTATGCAAGGTTTTTTGCGCACATCCCAAAAAAAGTGTCGCTGCAAACAGGAATATAAAAGTTTTGGCCACAGTCGATCTGTTTGACATAAGCATGGTCGTGTTTTTTTTATAATGATTCAATAACAATGTTGATTTTTGATTCCAGCGGTAATTCACCATCGATCCAATGAATGTCGTATCCTTTCTTTTCCATACGCCGAAACCATGTCACTTGCCGCTTTGCGAACTGGTGTATGGCTGTATTCAGTTTCCGGAACATCTCATCATAGGAAATTTTCCCGGTAACATAATGGGTTAAATACCTGTATTCCAAACCGTAAAACATCAACTGATCCGGCTTCAGGCCCTGACCGATCAAACCCTCCACTTCCTTGACCATGCCTTCGGCAATCCTCTGTTCAAGCCGGTGGGTGATGCGCCGGCGAAGAACGGGCCTGTCAAACCAGATGCCAAATATTTTCGCATTGATCTCCGGATAATCGAATGAACCTGCTTTATGCTCCCTTTCATGGCTGGCAATCTCAATGGCCCGCAATAACCGTTCTCTGTCGGTGGTGTCGGTGATATTGTGGAGGGTTTTCAGCCTGCCAAGCATGGCTACAAGCTCTTTCATCTCCATGGTGTCAAGCTTCTTGCGCAATGCCGGGTTTTCCGGAACTTTTTGAAGCCGGTAACCGCCAATGGCAGCTTCAATATACAAACCGGTGCCTCCGCAAAGTACCGGTTTTTTGTTGCGTGATTTGATCTCTGCGTATGCTTGTAAAAAATCTCTCTGAAATTCGTACACATTGTATTCATATCCCGGATCTGCAATATCGATCTGGTGGAAAGGCACCATCATACCATCCACCAGAAAGTCGTCCAGGTCTTTGCCTGTTCCAAGGTCCATTCCCCGGTAAACCTGCCGTGAATCGGCACTGATGACTTCCCCCCCGAGCCTTGCCGCCAGATTTGCAGCCAGAAGGGTTTTCCCCGTCGCTGTGGGTCCGGTGATCACAACCAGATCAATGTTGTCTGCAACACTCATGAAAGGTCCTTTTTTTGGTAGTTCGATTCAATCCTTTGCAACATACGGCGCAATTTATCCAGCAATCCAAGCGGGGTCTTTGAAAAATCCAATGCCCGCAATTGTTTGGTTTCTGCCCCGGATAAGCCATCCTTGAGAAATTGATGCCGGTGGTTGCTCATGAGGCATTCCGGGTAAAAGCATTGTAGGAAATCAAGCAGGTGGTCTTCATCGGAACCGGCCAGGGCTTTGTTTTCTGATTTCAAAAATTGCAGAATACGCAGCCCGTCAATTTTCTGATGGCATGCCTTGACAAACAGGGGCACTGAGGTGGCATTGCGCCTGAGTGAGGAAAAAGGATCTGCCTCATTGAATTGCTCTGTCAAAAATGCCGACATGGGTGTATCCACTTTGTTGTTGTAAAGCATCGGAAACAAATCATACGTGGCTTTCACACGGTCAAAAAGAACATGGCCATACACCGGATATGACTCCCAGTCACCCTTGCTGCCTTTGATCAGCGCCGGTCCGGTGCCAAAAAATACCCTGTCCGAAAAACGGGTCTCCGGATACACCATATGGGTATTGTGATTGCTGACCCATCCGACTTTTCTGAGCTTTTGCAAAAAATAAAAATCTTCGCCGCTTTTTTTTGCAGTAATACCTCCTGCCTTGCGGTAATTTTTCACTTTCAATGCGATGGCAGAACCAAGGGCGGTAAAGCTGTAGGGAGAGCCAATGCGCCACATATTAATGGCATAATAACGCATATATATTTCATACCGTAAAATGGCCCTGTCCAGCACTTCATCACCGGTAAGGCAATGATAATATGGGTTTGATAAAGCCATAGCCTGTGGATGATCTTCGAAAAAACGTACAACCGAAGCCAGGTAACCATCATCAAAGAGGGTATCTGCATCCATACTTAAAATGATGTCTTCAGGCCCGGCATATTGATTGATGGCATCCATCAGAACCCTTCGCGCCTGCCCGACACCTGTCTTTTTCCCGCCCCAGCCCTTGCCTCTGCTGGAATAATCAAGAACATGGAGGCCGGGAGCCTGCAAGGCCTCAAGATATGTCAGGGTTTGTTGGTTATTGAAGCAAACATGCTTTTTCCCAGGATCCGACCACCATGAGTCGGGTTGATTCACACATATCCAGAACGAACCACTTTCGATTGATTCAGACAGCAGGCTTTCCATTGTAAGGGGAAGCCATTCTGCCTCATTCATAGAAGGTATGGCCACATGGATCGTAACAGGTTTCATCCCCTGGGAAAGTCTTTGTTTAAACCTCCATCGGATCTTTTTTCTTGAGGAATGCTGATACAATTAGTGAAAAGATAAACCCAAAAAAGGTATAGGATAACAGACTGCTGAACAACATCAGCAAGGGGTTTACAAATTGCCTTACCAGTTGGATCTGCTGGTCTGAAACGTTTGGATCTGCTTCCAGCAAGGTGATTTCAGCCAGGTCTTTTAATCTTTCCAGGGCATCCGGAGCAATATATTTGTAAAAAACAAAGAAAAATATGCCGGATATCAGGGCTGCAAAAAATGCAGTGAGCGTACCAAAACCGAGGGCTCGTCCATAGCTTATAAAACCGTCGCATTGTTCGTTCCGGAACCTGATCGTTCCAAGAACGATCCCTGCAAGTAAAATAACATATCCTAAATAAGAGATCCAGGTCATCGCCTCAAGATTAGATAAATACTGGATAAGCCCAAGTAAAATGAGGCCAACGGCGGTAATCACCCCGTACTGGAGTGCAGGACTGAACATTTTTCCTTGTTTTTTCTCTTCTAAGGTTTCCATAATGTTTGAATTTGGTTTATTAGGGTTGGACAAACAAAAATAATAAAATCCCATATGGATAAAGCCATTATTCATGGGTTTTTTAATGATTGCTTTGACGGGATGCATAATTTTCTTACTTTTGCCACGGGTAAGTCTGGTACGACCAGCTCCCGCTGAACTCCCCCAGGACCGGAAGGTAGCAAGGGTAAGCGGTCGTAGCGGTGCGATACCAGATCTTACCCGTTTTTCCTAAAATAAAACAACGACACATGAAGTTTTTCATTGACACAGCCAACCTTGATCAGATCCGGGAGGCAATGGACCTTGGGATACTGGATGGTGTAACCACCAATCCTTCGCTGATGGCAAAAGAGGGTATCCGTGGGGAGGTTAACATCCGGAAGCATTATGTCGACATCTGCAATATTGTGGATGGCGATGTAAGTGCCGAAGTGATTGCCACCGACTTTGAAGGCATGATCCGCGAAGGGCAGGCGCTCGCTGCATTGCATCCGCAAATTGTGGTCAAGGTCCCGGTCATCAAGGAAGGAATCAAGGCCATAAAGTATTTATCATCACAAGGGATCAAGACCAATTGCACCCTGGTCTTTTCCGCCGGGCAGGCGTTGTTGGCTGCCAAGGCCGGCGCCACATATGTTTCTCCATTTATCGGGCGCCTTGACGATATCTCGACCGATGGGGTTGAACTGGTTGCACAAATTGTCGACATTTACCGTTATTATGACCTGAAGACCCAGGTTCTTGCTGCCAGCATACGCCACACCATGCACATCATTCAATGTGCTGAGGTGGGTGCCGATGTAGTTACATGCCCCCTGAATCCCATACTGGGACTGCTCAAACATCCCCTCACCGACATTGGGTTAGAAAAATTTCTGGCCGACCATAACAAAAAATAGGATACTGCGTACCTGGTAAAAGGATGCGGTTTTGTGTTTTTTATGTTAACTTCGTTGTAGTTTGTTTAACAATTTTTGCACAATGAAAGCCATTTTGCTATTTATACTGTTCACGGCATCATCCTTCTTCCAGGTTCATGCAACCGGAGTTCGTTTCGACAGGGTATCTGAAGCACTGGCAGCAGACCCTGACAAAACCTTCCTGGTATACAAGTATGATATTAAGGAAAATATTGGTCCTCCGGCCCGCCACCGCACCCAGCGGGCATTTCAGGAGGCCGACAGCCTGAATGCCGACTTTATTCTCTTGCACCTGAACACTTACGGAGGCACTGTCAATGATGCCGATTCCATCCGGACCCGCCTCATGCAAAGCCGGATCCCGGTCATCGTATTTGTAGACAACAATGCGGCTTCTGCAGGGGCATTGATTTCCATTGCCGCTGATCGCATTTATATGCGTCCTGGGGGGAACATTGGCGCAGCTACCGTAGTGGATGCCACAGGGGAGGTGGTGCCTGACAAATTCCAGTCATATATGCGTTCGATGATGCGATCAACGGCCGAAGCCAAAGGCCGTGACCCTCATATTGCACAGGCCATGGTAGACCCGTCCATTGAAGTGGAGGGAGTCATTGAAGCGGGGAAAGTATTGACTTTTACCGATTCAGAGGCTATGCGCTGGGGTTTTTCCGAAGGAATGGCTGAAAACATTGAGGAGGTGTTGGAAATTGCCGGGATCGAGCGCTATGAGATCGTTGAACAACGTTTATCCTTTACCGACCGCATCATACAGTTTTTAATCAATCCCATCGTAAGTGGCATCCTGATCATGCTGATTCTCGGGGGCATTTATTTTGAACTGCAAACTCCGGGAATAGGCTTTCCCATACTCGCTGCTGCTGGGGGAGCGCTCCTTTATTTTGCCCCCCTATACCTGGAAGGATTGGCCACCCATTATGAAATTGCACTTTTTTTGCTCGGTCTGATCCTGATTGCAGTCGAATTATTTGCCATCCCGGGCTTTGGGATTACTGGGGTCCTGGGGGCTTTATTCATGATCTCAGGTCTGGCCCTTGCCATGGTGGGAAATGAAGGGTTTGACTTTACCGGGGTGCCTTTTACAGATATTTTGATGGCCTTTTTAATTGTCATCATTGCCCTGTTTGTTTCCCTGACACTTTCTTTTTATACGGGGCAGAAGTTGTTTAGCACCAGCCGTTTTGGTGAACTGGCCCTGGATACCGTTCAGGAAACCACTTCGGGATACACCTCTGCAGACGCCGTCATGAAGACACTGGTGGGCAAAACAGGAGCGGCATTTACCATGTTGCGCCCCAGCGGAAAAGTGGAGATCGATGATGAAGTGTATGATGCCACAGCACTCACAGGATTTATTGATAAAGGTGAGGCCATCAGGGTGGTTAAATATGAAACATCACAGGTATTTGTGGTAAAGGGATAGTGTCATGGATGCAAAAAAAGCAATATCTCCGTTGTATACTGATATGTATCAGTTGACCATGGGACAGGCATATTTTTTAAACAACCGCCATGAGCAAAAAGCGTGTTTCGATTATTTTTTCCGGAAAACCCCCTTTGAGGGCGGATATACGATCTTTGCCGGCCTTGCTGATCTTCTGGCCCATATTGAAGCACTTCGTTTTCTGAAACAAGACATTGACTACCTGCATAAAAAAGGATTCCATGCAGACTATCTGGAGTTTCTAAAGGGGTTTCGGTTTTCCGGACAGATTACAGGCATGCAGGAGGGAGAAGTCGTTTTTCCGGTGTCTCCCATCTTGCGTGCAGAGGGGGGTTTGCTTGAAGTGCAGCTCATCGAAACACTCTTGCTTAATATGCTGAACTTCCAGTCGTTGATTGCTACAAAAGCCAGCAGGATACGCCAGTCGGCAGGTGAAAGGATATTGAGTGATTTTGGATTGCGCCGGGCACAGGGGATGGGTGGCATACAGGCCTCCAGGGCATCCATTATCGGAGGTTTCGACAGCACTTCGAATCTTCTGGCCGCTCAACAAAATGACATACCTCCCGCCGGCACCATGGCGCATTCCTTCATTGAGAGCTATAACGACGAACTGGAAGCGTTCCGGGCCTATGCCGGCGTATTCCCCGACAATTGTGTGTTGCTTGTTGACACATATAACACACTTAAAAGCGGCTTACCCAATGCCATGAAAGTCGCCAAAGAATTGGAAAAATCAGGCCATCGTTTAAAAGGAATACGGCTGGACAGCGGCGACCTGGCATATCTTTCAAAGAAAGCGCGCCTCATGCTGGATGAAGCCGGCCTGACCTATGTCAGGATCGTGGTGTCCAACCAGTTGGATGAGCACGTTGTAAAAAGCCTTCTTGACCAACAGGCGCCCATAGACATATTTGGCGTAGGGACAAATATGATTACCGGCCGGCCTGACGGTGCCATTGACGGCGTGTACAAATTGTCTTCTTCACATGGCTCACCGCGTTTGAAAATTTCGGAGAATATCCAAAAAACAACCTTGCCAGGATTAAAGAAAGTTTTGCGTTACCTCGATGATGACCATAATTTTTATGCCGATTGTATTGCCCTGGAAAAAGAAACGGAACCGGAACAGATGATACATCCTTTTTTTAAAGAAAAAACCCTGTCATTAAAAGGAAGGAAATATGAAGAATTATTCCGATGCCATATGCGGCATGGAAAAATTACAAAGGATATGCTCGGACCTTTCAAATTAAAGGAATTGGTAAAGAACAGGTTGGAAAAATTGCCCGATGAACATAAACGATTTGATTTTCCTCATATCTATAAAGTAGGGATCTCTGCTCAATTGTGTGATCTCAGAGATGAAATTGTAAACCGTTATCAGAATTATATTTGATTTATGAAGGCTTTGGTTATTGTAGATGTTCAGAATGATTTTTTGCCTGACGGCGCATTGGGTGTGCCCGAAGGAGATAAAGTGATTCCTGTTATCAACACATTGCAGGGGCGTTTTCCGCTGGTGGTGGCCACCCAGGATTGGCATCCGGCCGATCATGGCAGTTTTGCCTCTGTTTATCCGGACAAGGATGTGATGGATACCATTACACTTGGCGGGTTGGAACAGATTCTCTGGCCTGACCATTGTGTGCAGGGTACCAGGGGCGCTGCCATTGCAGACGAATTGTCTATGAATGCAGTGGAAGCCATTTTTCGCAAAGGCCTTGACAGGGAAATTGACAGCTACAGCAGTTTTTATGATAATGGCCATATTAAGAGTACAGGACTGGCCGATTATTTAAAAGGCAAAAACGTTCAACAGGTTTATATTGCCGGGCTGGCCGGCGATTTTTGCGCCTCCTATTCCGCCCTGGATGCCCTTGGCGAAGGCTTCGACACCTATCTTATCGAAGACGCCACCAGGCCAATTGACAAGGATGGTTTTGAAAAAATGAAAAACAGCATCCGTAAAAAAGGGGGAAAGATCATCCGGTCAGATGACATTTAATGAATTCCATGGATGTTAGGCAGTTACATATTCCCAATGCCCGCCTCGAAGAAGACAAGGTGTATCCCTTCCTTATCCTGAAAACCATTTCACTGGAACCTGGTAACCGTTGGCTTGTATTGCAGGATCCCAATGGCTACAAAATCCTGCTGCCCGAAAAATATTACACAGACTACGGTTTTAAGCCGGGGCAAAAGATCCATTGCAGGGTCGATAAGATCAATTGCAATGGCAGGATGTTTCTGGAACCGATGCACCCTTTTTACAGGGAAGGGGAGGTGTATGAATTTCCTGTGACCGGAAAAGGTCAACGAGAGAATATCCTGGGACAGAACGAATGGTTTTTTATGGTCGCGGATGTCTTTGGCAAGAAGTGGATCGTACGTACCTTTTCAGAGGATGTATTGCAAAATCCCCCGGAAACCCTGCGTTGCAAACTGAAAAGAATAAAAAAGGGTCAATTTTTCCTGGTCATTCAGGGCGAAGAGATCAAACACCCCGAACTGGAAACAGGGAAAACATATCCGTTTGTTATCATCGACGAACGCATTCATCCCGGCAATGGACATGCATACTTTATTCTGGCAGACAGCAAAGGGAACAAACATCTTTTAAAAAAGAAATACTATCATCCGTATGGCCTGAAAAAGGGACAGGAAGTACAATGCAGGGTGGATAAATTTGCCTCGGAAGGATATTTTTTTCTTGAACCCCTGCATCCTTGCTATCAAAGGGGTAAGACCTATGAATTCAATGTGGACAGAATGGAGGAGTTGGTGTTTACAGATGGTTTCAGGCAAAAAGTACTGGTCCTGAATGACTGTTTCGGACAGGAGGTTAAAATCCACATGGATCAGGAAACTGCCCGGAAATATATGGATCATTCCGTTGTACGGGCCAGGGTCAAGGGCATAAGAAAAAGCCGGCTGGAGCTTGATATCCGGGATCAGGGAACTATCGGAAACTGATCTCCCGGACAATGGTTTCGCCCAGTTCCTGGTTAATCATATCTATAATTTTAGTTTTGGCGTAGCCCAATTCATTTCGCAACACAGACGAGCGCAGGTACACCGTCAGATGGGAACCCTGCAATACCAGGCGGACGGTATACCTGGCAATGTGATTCCCCATGAGTTTGTCCCACGACAACATAAGTCTTGTTTCAGTCACTTTGTCATCAAGGCGGTGGTATTTCAGTACCTCCCTGATGATCTCACCCAATGGCCTTTCGTTTGACTTTGTCATATCTGTTGGTTTTCACCAGCCTGGTTGTTAAGAACCTTGCTATGTTTGATTCTGCCCTGATCCATAAAAAAGATCTTACATTCAGAAGGTATTGATACAAATAATTCTTCCAGTCTTTCCGGGTGGGTATCGGTAACAAAAACCTGCCCAAAATCCTCCCGGCTGACCAATTGCATAAGTTGTTTGACCCGCAAAGCATCAAGTTTGTCGAAAATATCATCAAACAACAAAATTGGATTGTAGCCTTTGATTTGTTTGGTGAAGACAAACTGGGCAAGTTTCAAGGCAATAATAAAGGATTTTTGTTGTCCCTGGCTCCCAAATTTTTTAATGGGTTCGTTATGGATCAGAAATGACAGGTCATCTTTATGGACGCCAGTGGTTGTGTGTTGCGCAATCCGGTCTTTGTCAGTGGCTGCCTGAAGTTGGGCAGAATAATCGGCATCGTGCAGGGTAGAATCGTAAATAATATCGGTGACCTCTTTTTCGCCCGATAAAAAAGTGTAATATTTGCGGAATACAGGTAAAAATGCCTGGAAGAATTTTATTCGTTCTTTGTAAATATATTCACCATGGGAAACAAGCTGCTCATCCCAGATCTCCAGCGATTCTTTATCAAACCGCCTTTTTTCGGCAAAGATCTTTAGCAAAGCGTTGCGTTGCTGCAGGGCCTTATTGTATTGAATGAGCTTATACAGATAGTCTTTATTGTACTGGGCGATGACCCCATCAACAAATTTTCGCCGGTCTTCACTGCCGCCAAGTATGAGCCGTCCATCGGCGGGGCTTAGCAAAACCAATGGATAGTGGCCAATGTGGTCCGACAGTCGCTCATACTCTTTCTTGTTTTTTTTGAATACTTTACGCTGTCCCCGTCGCAGGCCACAGTAGAGCGTGTCTTTTTGTCCATTTAACTGGTAAATGCCCTGTATGACAAAAAGATCTTTCCCAAAACGGATATTCTGTGTGTCAATCGGGTTTGTAAAACTCTTGCAAAATGAAAGGTAATAGATCGCATCCAGCAAATTTGTTTTGCCGGCACCGTTATGGCCGGCAAAGCAGTTAAACTTGGCGGAAAGCTCGACCTGCAGTTCTTCCAGATTTTTAAACTGGACAATACTGATTTGCCGGCAATACATTTTGGCGGTGTTTACTTATTCATTCCCCCGCAAACAGTAAAGACCTGTCCGGTGATATAAGACGACATGTCCGAAGCAAGGAATATGGCCATATTGGCAACATCCTCGGGATGTCCGGCCCTTTTCAGCGGAATTCTTTCGACCCACCCATTTTTAACATCTTCGGGGAGCCTGGCCGTCATTTCGGTTTCAATAAAACCCGGGGCTATGGCATTTACCCGGATATTCCTGGCACCAATTTCCTGGGCAACCGACTTGGTAAATGCAATCATGCCACCCTTGGAGGCAGCATAGTTTGCCTGCCCTGCATTGCCACCAATGCCCACAACCGAGGCCATATTGATGATGCTGCCCTGGCGTTGCTTCAGCATGTATTTTTGTGCTGCTTTGGTGAGGTTAAAGGCAGATTTCAGGTTGACACGAATTACATCATCCCACATTTCTTCGCTCATTCGCATCATCAATGTATCTCGTGTAATCCCCGCATTGTTTACAAGAATATCAATGCTGCCAAATTCTGCAACAACCTCATTAACCAGGTTTTCGCTGTCCATATAACTGCTGGCATCGGAGGCATAGCCCCTGGCTTTAACGCCTGTCTTTTTCAGTTCTGCTTCGAGGGCTTTGGCCTGTTCGTCATACGCAAGGTCAGAGAATGCCACATTGGCTCCCACCTGGGCAAAAGCAATGGCAATGGCTTTGCCAATGCCCCTTGAACCGCCTGTAATCAATGCGGTTTTTCCTTCTAAAATGTTCATTCGTTTAGGTTTTTATAATCGTTGAAATTACAAAATTCCACGCACAATCCCAATTATATCCATTTGATCAGATTGAAATCCTGCCGGTGTGCCAGTTCGGGATGTTTGGGGAATACACGAAAAGCGTAATTGAACATCCCGGTACTTTTGGCAGGTATTTCACACTTGAAGGTAGCCTGCTTGTTGGCCGACCGAACAAGCTCCATTTCATAGACTGAAACAATTTCCCGGCTGCCACCAGGTGATTTCTGGACAAATACAACCTCTGCACCAAAATCTGTATCCTTCAAATCGCTAACCTCAAGGGTCAGCTCCGCCATAAACAGGTCTCCCAGCAGAAGGTTTTTCCCGTTATTGCTCAACAACTTTTTGTCAACAAGTTTAATATGATCCCATGCACGAACCACTTTGTTTTTCCAGTGAACCATGGCCCTGGCCAATTTGAAATCATTGCGGGTAAACTTTACGGATGACTCAAACAAACGGTTGTAAAATAACGCAAAGTAATCATCCATCATGCGTTTGTTGGTATAATGCGGTGCAATTCCGGCAATACAGTTTTTTATCCACTGCACCCACTTTTTTGGAACGTCTTCATCGTCACGTTCAAAAAACATCGGGGTCACCTCTGTTTCCAGCAAGTTATAAACTGTCTCGGCATCCAACTCATTCTGAAAGTCCTGGTTTTCAAATGTTTTTTCTTCTTTTAGTTTCCAGCCGGCTTCTTCTATATATCCTTCAGCATACCAACCATCGAGTACGCTGAGATTCATCACACCATTCAATACCGCTTTCTGCCCGCTTGTGCCCGATGCTTCCTGCGGCCTGGTGGGCGTGTTGAGCCATACATCCACACCTTTTACAAGCTCCCTGCCTAACTCCATGTCATAATCTTCCAGAAAAAGGATTTTTCCCTGGAATTCTTTTTCCCGGCTGATTTCCAGAATACGCTTGATCAGATCCTGTCCGGCTTTGTCGGCCGGATGTGCTTTCCCCGCATAAATAAACTGTACAGGCATGTCGGGATTGTTCACGATCTTTGACAGACGTTCCAGGTCATTGAACAGCAAATGGGCCCGTTTATAGGTGGCAAAACGCCTGGCAAATCCAATGGTCAGGACAGAATCATCAACAGATTCCATGAGCTGGTAAATCTTCCGTGGTGTTTCCTGCCGGCGCTCCAGGTTATTCAAAAGACGTTGTTCAATATATTCCAGCAAACGTTTCCTGGACTTGTTGCGCAGATCCCAAATCTCCTTGTCCGGCACCTTGTGGATCTTTGCCCATGCCCCGGGTTTGCTGATGTCTTTTAGAAACCCTTCCCCGAAAGTCCTCCGGTATAGATCCTGCCATTCCCCGGCGGTCCAGCTCCCATAATGAACCCCATTGGTGACATGTCCGATATGTATCTCTTCGGGAAAGTACCCCGGATAAAGTTCTTTGAACATATTTCTGGAAACCTTTCCATGGATCTTACTTACCCCGTTGACATGTTTTGCAAGCTTGGCGGCCAGTATACTCATGGAGTAATCCTCACTGGGATCCAGGGGGTTCATTTTACCAAGCCCCATAAAAGTTTCCCAACTGATCCCAAGCCTGTCGGCATAGTGTGGCATATAGGTTCGAAGCATGTCCTCACTAAAGAAGTCATGTCCTGCAGGTACGGGGGTATGTGTGGTAAAGAGGCTGCTGGCCCGCACCACCTCGAGGGCCTCATGAAAGCTGAGGTGGTCATCCTGCACGTATTTTCGCAACCGTTCCAGCCCGGTAAATGCAGCATGCCCTTCATTGCAATGATACACCTCAGGCTGAATACCCAGCGCATCCAGAATGCGAATACCACCAATACCCAGGAGGAATTCCTGTTTGAACCTGTTTTCCCAGTCCCCCCCGTATAGTTGGTGGGTAATAAATCGATCCACGGACTGGTTTTCAGACATATCCGTGTCAAGAAGGTAAAGCGGGATCCTGCCCACATCAATACGCCAAACCCTGGCATGAAGAGTCCTTCCCGGAAATGCAATCTGGATTTTCAGACGTTCGCCTTTCTCATCCCTTACAGGAATGGCAAACATCCTTGAAAAATCGTGCGGGTGATAGGTGTCCAGTTGTTCTCCATGAACAGAGAGGCTCTGGGTAAAATAACCATAGCGGTACATCAACCCAATACCCACCATGTCTGCATTGTCATCACTGGCTTGCTTCAGGAAATCGCCCGCCAGCACACCCAATCCCCCCGAATAGATCTTAATATGCTCATTCAGTCCATATTCCATGGAAAAGTAGGCAATTGTTTTTGATCGCTTCTTTTTCCCCTGGGCCATGTAATCTGAGAATGCATCAACCACTTTCTTGTATTGCTTCATGAACGATTCGTCTTGTTGTAATCGTTCGTAATGCTCCATAGATAAATGCTCTACAAGAATGATGGGGTTTTTATCGCATCTTTCCCATAATTGAGGGTCAATGCCGCTAAACAGCTCAAGTGCTTCTACACTCCATGTCCACCAGATGTTTCTTGCCAGTTCTGGCAAAAAACGCAAGGGCTCTGGAACATTTAACCCGACACTTACTTTTTTCCATTTTGGCCGCATACTCTCAACGGGAGGCATGGATATGGCCCGGACAGGCTGTTGTTTGTCCTTGTACTGATCGTAACGTTCTCCGGACATCTGCAAAGCCCTGTCAAAACCCCTGTGGTACAGGTCAAAAATTTCCTTGCTGTTTCCGTCCGGAATAATCAGATCAGGTTCAGACCCCAACACGTGCGCGCATTCCCTGGCCCTTTCTTCTGAGATGGTGACAAAAACATCCGCATTCCCCGAAGCTACCTGCTCCAGGCTATGCTTTGAAACAATATCCAGTTCCCTTGCCTTTGATTCGATATCAATTCGGTCAGGTTCTTCTGAAATGCTTTGACCGCTTTTTGCCATGGTCTTACCGAGAAGGGTTCCCCGGTTAATAAATATTGTTCCTGCCTGTGGGACTTTGTCTTGAAGGAACAACACACCGGCACCTGTTTTCCATTCATGGAATTGAGCAATAAAACGATCGTGTGCCGACAAATAAAAATCATAAAAACTTTCTATAGCCAATCCTGCCGCATAGCCAAACATGGCGGGCTCAGTATAATCCCACTGTCCACCCAGGGAGTTCAGCCCGTACTTGAGCCAATAGTCAGTGAAAATTTTATCTTTTTGACCAAATAAGGGGGTAAAGTCAACCAAGATGGCGATGGGTTCCCCTATGATTTGCCAACGGCCAATTCGCACATGGATATGATGTTTGGCCGCGTGTTCACGCCATGCGGCGAACAAATTCGTGTCCTCAGCAAACTCCGGGTGTTTATGTGTCTCTTTCCAGACATCCGGACCGATGCACAGGTAGTTTTCGTTATATTTGCTGGCCAATGCAGAGGCTTTGGAACTTACCAGATCGTGAAGCGTATCTGTCTTGTTGCAAACCTCCCAGCTTACTTCAAATATATAGTCTGGTGTCAAATGCTGTTTAGTCATCATGATATCATTGAATACTGAATTTTACCAAAAAAAGAGGTGAAATTACAAAAAAAAAACCAATCGCGAAACCGTTAAAACATGTAAAATGGCTTATTTTCCGGATCAGGCCGGCACATCGGTTTTTCTGGTACCTGCCCTTTTCGCAGGTTTACGGGTTGCCTGTTTATTCACCCGGATCACCAGGTCAGATAGTATATTCATGTAATTGATAAAGGCATCATAGGGTGAGCTGTATGGGTTGAAGTATTTGTGTACATCCCCATCGGAAAACCATTTGGTGCACATGTAATAAAAGTGATCACTGGCTTGCAAATAGCGCCATTGACGAATCATTTTGTCATCTTTTATTTTTCTGATCTTGCTTTCAATGTCATAGAGCTTGTTAAAGGCTTCGTCCTGCATTTCATTGCCAAGCCAGGCAGTCAGATCCCTTTCTTCGTCTGCCCAGGAGATGGGATAGGGGACATTAAGCTGTGCCACCGGCTGCAGTTCTTCAGACAGTTCTGATGGGGTTTTAAAATGCATTCCTGATTTTTCAATAGCCAGTGCAGGAAAACTTTTCAGGAATTCAAAAATTCCTGTTTCTGCCCATTGATGTTCACCAAATGTTTCATAATCCATAAAAAGATTGATCACCTCATCTTTGGGATTGGTCTTTTCAATCCATGAAACAAATTTTTCTGCCGTAAGGGGCCATTCATTCCATGCACGCTCGGAAAAACGGAATGCTATGTCATCGGATAATTGAAAATTTTTCAGCAACAACTTCAGTTTGGGGTTGGCAGCACTGCAGTACATAAGATTTGGGCTTTTCCAGCCCAATATATGCTTGGCACCTTCTGTCAGCATGGTATCAAAACCCAGTTTATACACCATATTCCCTATGTCGTTGGAGTAAACCAGTTCCGTATTTCGAAAGGTGACCGGTTTTTGGCCAAAAAGCGATTTGATCTTTTGCACATGCATTTTTACCTGCTCGCTGAACTCCCTTTTACTCTTCAAAGCAGCCAGCGAATGCGCCCAGGTTTCAGCAAGAAACTCCACATTGCCTGTTTCGGCAAGCTTCTGAAAACTCTTCAACACCTTCGGGGCATATTGTTCAAATTGTTCCAGGGCAAGCCCGGAAATACTGAAACTGACCTTAAAAGCTTCCCCATGTTTTTTTATCAGTCCGAGAAGCACTTCGTTGGCAGGCAGGTAACATTTTTCTGCCACCTGCTGCATAATATACCGGTTGGCATATTCATCAAAATAATGGTCGTGTGCACCAATATCAAAAAACCGGTAGGATGATAGACGGTAAGGCTGATGAACCTGAAAATAAAAACAAATTGACTTCATAACGTTTCATTTAATGAACGAAATCCCGGGCTGGCATCGAGTCAACTCCTGGCCTGCATCATTCGTTTATAAATATTTTTGACCTTCATGCCGGCCTGATCCCATTTGATGTTTTCCACTTCGGCTTTCCCATAATTCCGGAACATCGCATGCATCGAAGGATAATGCAAAACACCATAAATGGCATCAGCTATGGCATCTACATCCCAATAATCCACTTTTAGTGCATGATTGAGCACTTCAGCTACACCGGATTGTTTGGAAATGATCACGGGAACACTGGATCGCATAGCTTCCAGGGGTGAAATGCCAAATGGTTCAGATACCGAGGGCATTACATAAACATCGCTTAATCCAAACATGCGGTCAACATCATCTCCTTTTAAAAAACCAGTGAAATGGAACCTGGTGGCCATGCCAAGTTTGGCAACCCGCCGGATCATGCCGGGTAAAAGATCGCCACTGCCAGCCATCACAAAACGCACATCCGGGTCTTTTTGCAACACCTTATAAGCCGCTTCAATAAAATATTCTGGTCCCTTCTGGTAGGTAATCCGGCCAAGGAAGGTGACAATCTTTTCATCCACATGCCTCTTGATATTGAAAGAAATACTGTCCCTGGGCGGCTCCACACCATTGTGCACAGTGATCACCTTTTCAGGATCAATGCCATAGCGGTTGATCACAACATTCCTGGTCAGATGGCTTACGGCAATGACCATGTCGGCAGCTTCCATGCCTGCTTTTTCAATCGTATAAACCAATTGATTAATGTTGTCGCCTGAACGGTCAAATTCGGTGGCATGCATGTGCACCACCAGGGGTTTGCCACTGACCTTTCTGGCTTCTATTCCGGCCAGGTAAGTCAGCCAATCATGGGCATGGATAATGTCGAATGTATTGTCGCGGGCAATGTTCGAAGCCACAATCGCATACCTGCGTACCTCTTCCATCAGGTTTTTACCATAACCACCCATGAATTTGAATTTCCTGGCATGCAGGTTTAATTGTTCCAGCCTGGTGCCACTTTCAATTTGTTCTACCAGATGAAAATACTCTTCTTCTGTGGAGTATGGGAGCAGGGTTGAATCAATCTCCATGATGGAAATTTTGTTTTCATGGCTTTTATACACTTCATCCCTGACATCAACAGTAACCTCAGAGGCACTGATCAGGCGGATATTTCCGGGCTCCTCATCACCAAACATCCTGGGTACCACAAAAAGTATCTCCACGTCGGCCTTCAACAATGCTTTTGTCAGGCCATAACAAGCAGTGCCCAGTCCCCCGGAAATATGTGGTGGAAATTCCCAGCCAAACATCAATGCTTTCATGTGTTGATAATTTTACAAGTTTTTGCTATTTGCAACAATGCCCCAATGCTGGCTGCAAAAGAAATCGCACCACAGGCCCGGTGAGGCGGGTCGCCTTCGAAAATTTCAGAAACCGTGCCGATCCCGGCCTCTGTAAGGGTGTCCTCAAACTCTTTAAACAATTTACATATATGATCCCGGCCTTGTTTTCCGTAAACTTTTATCCAGGCATCTGCAAAGAATGCCAGCGGCCACACCCATACTGTGCCCTGGTGATAGGCATTATCACGTGCGTATGCATCACCCTGGTATCGTCCCTTATAGCCCGGATCCTGTGGCGACAACGTACGCAGGCCACGCGACGTCAGCAACTGTTGTACAATGGTATCAAGCACTTGCTTGATCTGATCTGTTGAAACCGGCGTGTATTTTAATCCGGCAGCCACCAACTGGTTTGGCCTTACCTGCCGGTTCTGAACACCGCCGTAAACAAAATCAGCCATAAACCCTTCTTTTTTGTTCCAGAATACCTCACTGAAGGCTTCTTCAATTTGCCGGACAACCGGTATCCATTTGAGGGTAAAGGCATTTTCCCCGGCTGCCTCAGCCAGTTCAACGGCGTAACGAATGGCATTATACCACAAAGCATTGACTTCTATCACATATCCGTACCTTGGCGTAACGCATCGATCATCAGATACGGCATTCATCCAGGTCAGCATGGGACTGCCGGCATCAATATGTATCAGCCCGTTCTCATGCAAAGCGATCCCTGCCGGGGCACCCTGCGCATATCCTTCCAGAATCTGCTTTATCACTGAACCGTATTGCTTCCATATGTCGGCTTTATCCATGTCCGCAAAAACGTGCTGCATTGCATGAAAAAACCACAGGGAGGTATCCGCAGCATCGAACACCGTTTTCTGATTTACGATGGTTTCAGGAAACAATGGCCCTTTAATCCGGGCAATCATCCGGTCAATGACCAGCTTGCAGATGTCTTTTTTGGGTGCCGCAATTGCCAGTCCTGGCAAGGCAATAAACGTATACCGTCCGGAATAGTCCATCCAGGGAAAGCCTGGGGTAATGGAGGCCTGTTGATCCCTGATTGCAAAAAACTGCCCGGCGGAATTCCGCAGGCTGTTTACAAAGGAATCCCTGGGGGTACGCTTCCTGATCTCACCAGCAAATAACCTGGTAAGAGACAAGGGATTAACCTCGTCAGTGGATGCTGATAAAATAATGCTTTCTCCTTTGCGGATCGGTATTTCAAAGAAACCCGGCACATACAGGTCTTCGTGGGATTCATAGCCCCTTTCTGCCTCATGGATATATTCCAGGTCGTTGTACCAGTCGGGGGCATGCACGTATTGTCCGTTCTTTTTCGATAATTGGAGATAGAGGAAAGGATATCCGTGATACATCCTTACCCGGATTCCGTTCGGTACGGAGGTATATTTTGTATCCAGGTCGATGTTACGTTTGCTAAGACGGTGAATATTGCGGAAAGCCAGAAATGGATTCAACCGGATGCGGGTAGGGGAGTGTGCCTGCTGCAGGGTGTAGCGGATCATTACCATCTCTTTTTCGGTAACAAACATGGTTTCCTTGGTCAGCACAAGACCGCCGACGCGGTAAGTAACTGCCGGAATGATCTCTGCGGTAAAATCCCGCACATATTTGTGGCCCTTCGGATGAAAACGACCGGGATATTTATTGACACCCAAATTGAATTCCGCGTCCCGCTGTATGATGGTCTCATCCACTTTTGACAGCAAAACATGGTGCTGTCCGTCGAGCTGATGTTGCGGACATATCAATAACCCATGATATTTGCGTGTATTGCAGCCCAGAATGGTGGCACAGGAAAATGAACCGGAACGGTTTGATCGAACCATTTCCTTATGTAAGGAATATTCCAGGTTGATCAACTGGGTTTTATCAAATGTAATCAGTCCCATGTGAAAATATATTTTTTCTAACGACTAAATTAAAAAAATTTTGTCTATAAAACATGTTATATTTACATCAACAAAGATTCATTCATTCAAAAAAATATTGATCATGAAAAATGACCACATCCTGACCGTTTTTTTAATTTTGTTGCTGTGTTCCAGTCCCCTGTTTTTGTTTGCACAAACCGATGTTGAATCTGACGCGCGCAATCAGGCCGAAACAGAATTCAGTACCCTGAACAGACGTGGTTGGGAGGCATATGAGGGCGATTTGAAAGAAATGCTCCTTGAAGCCTGGACATGCCATTATATTAAAGACGAAAACGACGAATTTGTTCACGTGCGTTCTTATGGAAGCGGATCCGGTTCAACACCGCAGGAAGCCGTCGAAGAAGCCATTATGAATGCCAGGGAATTTGTTTCCGGGCCCATTACCCTGTATTTTCAGTCGTGGAATGCCGACAAACGTTACCAGGGCCAGATCACCGAGGAAGAAGCAAGCATTATACGATCAGCCATCAATGACGCAGAAGAACAAATCAGGCATGCCATTTTGGAGCTGGAAACAGCCCCGCAACTGGCAATGTTTCAGGAGAGGCGAAACCGCTACCGGGCCAGGGCCAGGATTTATTATAACCAACCCGGGTTACGCGATGTTGTCAGAAACATCATTGCAGACCAACTAATGGAATCGGCAGGGTGGCCCCGTGAAAAATCCATTCCGATGTTGACATACACGCACAAATAAATCGGGGAAAACTTAGTGTATCAGGGTGGATTGGGCCTGCCAGCCGCATTGGCTGCCTGATTCCACTCGGTTTCCTGTTTGCGCAACAACCGAAGCAATCGCCGGCTGATCTGCCTGCTTTCCATGGCTTGCAAGTCTGGCTGGCCGGCATTTACCCAGGCTGTAAACCAGAAATCACCGACCGTATTCACGGCCAGGCGCATTTGCCGCTCCACCATGCCATGTAAGGCTGTATGAAACACCTCGGAAAAATATTGTGAATACACCCTGCCTGATGCCTGACCGCGCATTTCATGGGCATATACAAGGTCGCCGGATACGTGTAAAAGCAAACTGTCGAAAACCTGGTAAATGGTATCCACTTTGTAATGGCTTGTTTTGATCAATTCCCAGGCACGGTTGAGTGGCTCACTGACGTATCCGGCCTTTCCTGTGAAAAAATCATACTCAGCTGCATACAGTTCCGGCAAACGGCTCTCCCAAAATGCATGAATGCCACGATGAGATGCAACGCGCCCATTGTAATCAACCGTGGTGTGCAGGGGGGTACAGGCATCTGCAATGTAATGACCCAGATGTGCGGACAACAGCAGTATCCTGTCCATGTCCACCTCTTTAAATGCATGGGTTAACCGTTGCATCATGACGTCAATATACCAGGGCAATACCCCGTATTGCTTCAGGGTATCCTCAGTAAAAGCCAATACGGCATCCGTCCATTTTTTGGGCATCGCCGCAAAGGGTTCCGGACCAAAGTGGTCAATGTCGATATAATGCCTTGGTGCTTCCCCTTCAACGGCGTGGGCACGCCGGTCCGGGTCTACCGACCTTTCGGCCAGGAATTCAATGTGTTCCTTGTACAATCCTATAATTTCCGGTGGCAAGGTGAATACGGCCATGCGGTTGATCTTGCGATGGGCAAAAAAACCGAACGGATAAGCCGTCGAAGCGAATGACAGGAAGAAAACAAGTAAAACAATGAACCTGGGAGCAATAGCAACAATCTTCAATGATAATTATATTATATTTAAAGACAATAATTATTATATTATCGACAAATATAATATGATATTGTTGTGCGGGAAATAAAAAATATGCCTAAAGGGCCTTGCTGTCCACCAGACGGTCATTATTCCATACCGGAACAGAAGCAACCTGATTTAATGTCAGGCTGTATGCAATCACATCATCCAGGCCAAGGCGCTTGAGGCGGTGGCGGTGTGCTGCTTTTTCGATATACAGAACCGGGTCATGTTTGGCCATTTGCCAGAGATCAATGCTGGCAATGGCCGAATCACACACCGTATGGTAAGCGCCCTTACCGGTTTTTATGATCTCCTCTGCGGCGGCACCCGCAAACAGTGTATCCTCCATACTAAAGCGATCTTTCCATCCAGCGCACAAAATGATGATGTTTTTTTTGTATTGCAATGCATATGCACACACCGCCGAAAGGTTGATAAATGATCCGACAAGCACCAGGGGGTTTTTACTTGCTGCCATATTGATGGCACGGGTACCGTTGGTGGTATTCATTACGATGGTTTTTCCCCTGAGGTGTTCTGCCATAAAATTGAAGGGTGAGTTGCCAAAATCAGCACAGGCCAGTGTTTTTCCATCGCGCTCACCGGCGGAGATATACCCCCTGGCCTTCCATTGTTCACTTTCCTCAATGGTTTCAACGGGTATGATGGCCGCTACCCCATGGTGAATGGCTGTACAAATGGCCGTACTGGCCCTGAAGATGTCGGCAACGATAACAACGGAATTGCCCATATCAAATAGCGGCCATGACAATGGCGAAAAACATACCTGAACGGTAAAGTCGCCTTGCTCGTTATACATGATACGATCTGTTTATTTCTTATAAAATGGCAATTTCACTACCTTGGCCCTGAATGATTTTCCGCGTATTTCAATATAAATCTCCGAATCGGCCCTGGAATACGCTTTCTGCACATAACCCATGCCAATGGGTTTTTTCAGGGTGGGTGACATGGTGCCTGAGGTGACCTGCCCAATGATCTCGCCTTCTGCATTCATGATATTATACCCTTTTCGTGGAATGCCTCGTTCAAGGACTTCAAAACCTGCCAGCCGCCTGTCAATGCCTTCTGTTTTTTGTTTGAGCAGGTATTCGCGGTTGACAAAATCCTTGTATTCGGTAAACTTTGTGGCCCAGCCAAGACCAGCTTCAATGGGGGAGGTGTTGTCGTCAATATCGTTGCCATAAAGGCACAACCCGGCTTCCAGGCGGAGCGTATCACGCGCAGCAAGGCCAATGGGTTTTATACCAAACTCCTTGCCCGCTTCGAGGACCGCTTCGTAAATTTTCAGGCCATCTTCTTTATTAAAATATATCTCACAACCTCCCGAGCCTGTATAACCTGTTGTGGAAAAAATCACATTACCGGCACCTGCAAAATCAATTACCTTGAAAGTAAAAAAAGGCATGTCAAGCACCTGTTCGCCGGTTAGTTTCTGCATAGCCTTCAGCGCCAACGGACCTTGCACGGCAAGCTGGGATATATGATCTGACGCGTTTGTAAGCCTGGCTCCAATGCCTTTATTCTGCTCATTCAGCCACTGCCAGTCTTTTTCGATATTGGCGGCATTGACCACCAGCAGGTATTTTTCCTGATGAAAACGATACACCAGGAGGTCATCCACAATGCCACCCTTGTCATTTGGAAAACAGGTGTATTGTACCTTGCCGTCAACCAGCAGGGAAGCATCATTGGAACTGACCCATTGGATCAGGTCCAGTGCTTTCGGCCCTTCCACCCAAATCTCACCCATGTGCGACACATCGAAAACCCCAAGCGCATTCCTGACGTTTTCGTGCTCCATGGTCACACCTTCAAATTGCACCGGCATATAAAAACCGGCAAAGGATACCATTTTGGCACCCATTTCTTCATGTTTTTCCTTAAAGACAGTGGTTTTCATTATCATCAGTGGTTTTCATTGTCAATTATCCTTTATAAGCACCGTTAGGGGCATCGGTAATGCCGCAAAATTAACAAAATAGACCAAACAAAGGTTCAGATAAAGGGAAAGGGACCCGGTTCAAGGTCCCTTTCTGTTCTAGAAACATACGCCAATAGAATCCGCTATTCGAGATTCTCAATAAAACCTACCAGTTCAAACTGGGGTGGATCCCCGGCAGCCACGCAAATATATTCAGCCTGCGGGAAACGGCGCACCCAGTTGTCGGCAAAAGTCTGAAAGTGTACGAAGAAATGAACGTCAAGGCCGCCAACCTGGGGTGTTGCATCCGGGAACTTATGCTGCAACAGTTTAACAAGGGCCTCTTCCTTGATACGCCGCATCATTTCTTCCATAACTGCATCCGGGCCTACTGTTTCAAAAATCTCGCCCAGTTCAGGGTCCGCATATTCGCCGGTCGACAATTTGTCGAGCCGGCGTCCAATGATCCGGATGTCAAAATTCGAATAAAAAGCACTTGCCCCATAATAATATCCAAAATCATCGTAGGGGAACTCCTGTTGACCAATAGGGTCAATGGTGACAATATACATATAATCATCCCTGTCGGGTGAGAAGAATACCGTGGGATCAAAACCCCATCCCTCGTCACCAAAAATGTACTGCTCCGTCCTTTCTTCCACATAGGGTACCATGTTCCAGACAACGCCGTCAAATATATACTTGTCAATCAGGTTGCGGGTTGCTGAACCATCAAAGTATCTGTA
>PWON01000153.1 GCA_003557385.1 Bacteroidales bacterium
GCCATAAACAGGGGCGGGTCAGGCATGGATCCCCTGACGGGGAAATCCGCCGCCCCCAGGGGCACGGTGCCGGTAAGCTGCCTGTCCTGTGCGTATGGGGCCCCGAAAATATATACCTGGTCGCCCGATCCGGCAGGCCCCGTGGAAACTTCATTCAACAGGACCATCCCCGGGATGTAAGGTTCTGTTTTGACCACGCTGGCCGGCTGTCCGGGGGCTCCCCCCGCATTGAAAAATACGGTGTATTCATTTTCGTTGACCGACAAACCGCTTGCCCCGGCGCCAAAATAGTTTCCCATGTGGGTCCAGAGCCATCGCCGGGGCACCATCTCCTGGTCAAATATGCGCTCATCGGCCACAATGTGTCCCGTGATCCGGCTGATGCCTGCATTTCGGACCCCTGTCAGCCAATGGCCAAAGAGATGCCCGACCGACAGGGTATCGTCGAAGCGCGCAGCACCCAGGCTGGGATCTCCGCTGCCCCTGATGTAGAGGTTCCCGTGCAATACGCCGTTGCCATCGATGTGGCCGTCATGTTCGAGGGTGGTTTTGTACTGGTAGTCAGACCCCATCAGCATCAGGGCGGTGGCGGTGGTGATCAGCTTCTGGGTGGAGGCGGGCACCAGCAGCATGTCGCTGTTGTGCGAAGCAATGACCCGGTTGCCGGTTGCGTCGATCAGCATAAAACCCCAGCTGGCATGCTTCAGGGCGGGGTCATTTTCCCACAGTTGCAGTTGCCGCGACAGGGCTCCGGCCACCGGATCCTGTGCCATGGAAAGCGGCACCCAGGAGATCACAACAAATAAGAAAGCCAGGCGGGCAACTGCCTGCCTGACTGCAGCAAAATTCACGGTTCTGTACATAGATCTGATCAATCTGTTGCCTATTGGTTTAGCAATCTGATGGCTTCTGCCGCGCTGATCCTTTCTTCATTTAAAAAGGCGACCACGAAAGCGTCTCTGAACCCGGCATCCTGGACCGCCTGTTGAATCTCCGCCGCCTTTTCGAGGGAGGGCTCATTTCCTATGGTATACTTGTAAAGCCCTTCGTGAAAATACCAGGATATGTCTTCGAGGCCCCTGAAAACAGGATCGTCCAGTGGTCTTTTTTCAGACGTGGAGGCAAACTGTACGCGGAAGATAACCTCTCCGCCTGTTGCGGTGCCGGTCGGCGGACTTTGCTCCGCAACTTCCGCATGGCTGCCGGTTGCCTCCGCGGGCTGGCGGGCATGCGCGGTTTCCGTCCGCCGGTAAGTACCCGGGTAAGCATTGCGCGCTGCGAACAGGGCATCCTGTTCTTCTTTATAGTCGCGAAATGCCCTGAATATGGCGGAGGCAATATAGGCCTGCCCGGATTCAGACATCAGGTATTGTTCTTCGGCCGGGTTGCTCAAAAAACCGGTTTCAATGAGTATGCCTGGCATGGCGATCTGGTATAGGACCAAAAAACCAGCCTGTTTGACCCCCCTGTCGATGCGCCTGGCCCGCTCCCTGAATTGCTGCTGTACCAGCGAAGCCATTTGCAGGCTTTGGTCCAGGTACGCGTTCTGGTAGAGGGCAAAAATGATGTTGGCCTCCGGTGAATTCGGGTCAAAGCCGTCGTAGGTTTCGAGGTAATCGTCTTCGTACAAAATTGATTTGTTCTCCCGCCGGGCCACCTCCAGGTTTGCCTGGCTGCGGTGAAGCCCCATGACAAAGGTCTCGGTGCCCTGGGCCAGTGAATTGACAGTGCTGTTGCAGTGGATCGAAATAAACAGGTCGGCATTGTTGTCGTTGGCAATCTGGGCCCGCTCGTGCAGGGGGACAAAGACATCCGAATCCCTGGTGAATATCACCTCTACATCAGGGATGTTTTCGCGAATGTACTGGCCCAGCTTGAGCCCGATGGCCAGGGCAATGTCCTTTTCCATGGAACGCCTGCCCACGGCACCCGGTTCGCGGCCCCCGTGACCGGGATCAATCACCACCGCGCGCACGGCGCTGCCGGCAATAGCCTCCTGCTGCAAGGGCATGCAGATCATACACAGCACCATACCAAACAGAACAAGTAAACGTTTCACTTATGATACGCTATTTTTCGTTAGTTTTGCCAGTGATGGAAAGGCATGCCTTGCCGCACCGGCATGCTACAAAAATAACATTTAATCACATTGTGCACAAACTTGGTTTTTAAGTTTATTCTGCTGGCTTGCCTTTTCTTATGCAGGGCGTTGCCTGCATGGGCTCAGTTGCCCACCGACACGGTGCCCGTTCCATTGACCGACCGGGATGAGTTGTGGCAACCACCGGATACCTTGCCTGAAGAGCCCCGCAGGATGGAGGGGAGCCAGGTGATACTCGAAGACAAGGTTGAATATTCGGCCACGGATACCATCTTTCACGACATCCGCAACCGGCGGGTGTATATTTTTGGCGACGGCGACCTGCGCTATGAGAACATGCACCTGAATGCGGCTTACATTGTCATAGATTTTAACACCAATGAGTTGCATGCCACAGGCCTGCCGGACACGGCCGGTGTGGTGCGCGGCAAGCCCGTATTTACCGAAGGGGTGCAAAGCTTTGAGTCGGAAGAGCTCCGGTACAATTTTGAGACACGACGGGGCCGCACCATCGGGGTGGTGACCGAGGAGGCCGATGGCTTTGTGCACGGCGATGTGGTTAAACTGCAACCCAACAGAGAGGTGCATGTGGCCGAAGGCAAATACACCACCTGCAGTGACCCTGAACCCCATTTCCATATCGCCTTCAGGCGGGCCAAGATCATTCCCGACGACAAGATCGTAACCAGCGTGGCTTATCTGGTGATCCAGGGAGTCCCCACCCCCCTGTTTATTCCGTTCGGGTTTTTTCCGAACAAAAGGGGACAGGCCTCGGGCATTTTGGTGCCATCTTACGGTGAAAGCCGTAACCGGGGTTTTTACCTGGAAAACGGAGGTTTTTACTGGGGCATCAACGAAAACCTGGACCTGTCAATCCGGGGAGACATATTCAGCCGGGGCAGCTGGGCGCTTCGCACGGGTTCGAATTATTCGGTGCGTTATCGTTACAGCGGCAGCGTCAACCTGTCTTATGCCATCAATGTGCTTGGCGAAGAGAACCTACCAGGTTACGAGCGCAGCAGGGATTTTCGTGTGCAGTGGAGTCACAACCAGGCCCCCCAGGCACATCCCACCCGCACCTTTCGTGCCAGCGTGAATGCCGGAAGCCGGCAGTCAAGCCGCTTTAACCCGGTGTCGGACGATGATTACCTGTCGAATACCTTTTCGTCGAATGTGTCATACGCCAGAAGCTGGGCAGGACGTTACAATTTTTCTGCAAACCTGCGGCACAGCCAAAATACCAACAACCAGATGGTCGACCTGAGCCTGCCGGAGGTCACCTTCAACGTCAACCGGTTTTATCCTTTCCGCAGACAGCAGGCCACCGGTCCGGCGAGGTGGTACGAAGACATCAGCGTCAACTACAACATGACCGCCCGGAACCAACTCAGCATTGCCGACTCCCTGCTTTTTACCCAGGATGCCCTGGAGCGCTTTCGCAACGGGGTGCGGCATGAGATTCCGGTCAGTTATGACACCCGTGTGCTGCGCCACTTCAATTTCAACACCGGCATAAACTACAGCGAACGCTGGTATTTCAGCACCATCCGAAAAGACTGGGACGACAGCATCGTGACCATCACCCCCACAGACACCCTCTATGGTGCCGTGGTAACGGATACAATACGCGGTTTTGAGGCTGCCAGGGAGTTCAGTTTTTCTTCGGGGTTGAGCACCCGTTTTTATGGCATGATGCAGTTTCAACGGGGCCCCGTTTCTGCGTTGCGGCACGTGGTCAGCCCCCGCATCGGCTTTACATTGCGCCCCGACTTTGCCGACCCTTTCTGGGGTTACTACGACAGCTATTACGACCCGCACAGTGAACGGGAGGTTCAGTATTCCATATTCGAGCAGGGCATTTATGGCGGTCCGCCCCCGGGTCGGTCGGGCAACATCAGCTATGCCATCACCAACAACCTGGAGATGAAGCTACGTAATCGCAAGGACCCGGATGCGGGTGAACGCAAGATCGCGCTGATCGATAATTTTTCCATTTCGGGGGGCTATGACCTGGCCAGGGATTCGCTGAACTTTTCCGACATCCGCCTCAGCGGCCGCACCCGCTTGTTCGGCAATTTCGACATTTCCTATTCGAGCACCTGGACACCCTATGCACGTGGAGAAGACGGCCAATTGATCGACCGGTTTTTATGGGAGACCGACAGAAGATTCCTGCGACTCAACAACACCAGCTGGGGCCTTAACCTCAATTATTCGATCAGGTCGGGTCCTTCGCCGGGTCCCGGTGCCCGGGATGATACCCGTGACATGCGGCCCGCCGCAGGGATGCCCCACGGCAGGGGCGATGCCCCCGGCTTAACCGACAACGGAATGCCCGAAGAACAGTTGTCTTACATGGCGCCTGCAAACGGGGTTGATTACAGCGTACCGTGGAACCTGACCTTTACCTATTCTTTCAATTACAATGCCAGGTACCGCCATCTGGAAGACAGGATGGACCGTGACTATATACAGAACCTGTCGGTGCGGGGCGACATCCACCTGACCCCGAAATGGCGCGTTGGCTTCAGGACGGGCTTTGATTTTGATGATAAAAAACTTACCTACACTTCCATAGACATATACCGCGACCTGCATTGCTGGGAAATGACCTTCAACTGGATCCCCATGGGCTTCCGCCAGAGTTACAATTTTACCATCCGTGTCAAGTCGAGCGTGCTGCAGGACCTGAAGCTGACCCGCCGCACCCATCACATCGACCGGGGCATGTTCTAACCCCGCCGGGGAACGGATCCTACAGGGGATCCGTTACCCCGAGTTCATCGCAAAGTGCTTGCAGCTGTTCCTTCACTTTTTCTTTTAAACGGATGCCCGTGCCGGCATTCCTGGCTTCGGCCTCCCGTTCCGGGTCGCCGGGGATCAGTACCTTTTCTTTGCCCCGGGCCGGACGGGCACCGCGCAATGTTTTGATCCAATGGTCCATACCACTGAGAAAATCGCGGGCGGGCAGGAATGCATCGATGCGCATGGCCCCGAAAAAGTGCCCGGTGCCTTTCCCCGGCAGGTTGTCCTTTAATGGGAGCCATGCAACGGAGGGAGGTACAAAGGGGCCGAAATTGGCTCCCGACAGCAGGGCGGAGAACACGTCTATGACCGCGGCCATGCAATAGCCCTTGTGGCTGCCGTATTTCCGGGTGCTCCCCAGGGGCAGGATGGCCCCCCCGCGGGTGAGGATGCCCGGGTCTGTGCTCGGGTTGCCATCAGCAGTTTGTACAAAACCCTTTCCGATTGGCATGCCCTGTTTGTGCAGCAGGTCAACCTTGCCTCGGGCAATGGCCGCTGTGGCAAAATCTGCCACCATGGGAGGTTCCTGGCCGGCCGGGACGGCCACCGCCAGGGGGTTGGTGCCAAGCATTCCCCGGGCAGAAAAGGTGGGCGCCACCAGGGGGTTGGCGTTGCACATGCACAGTCCGATCATTTGGTGGGGCAAAGCCTTCATGGCATAGTAGCCGGCGATGCCGAAATGGTTGCTGTGCCGCACGGCCACCCATCCGCTGCCAGCCTCCCGCGCCTTGTCGATGGCGTGTTCCATGGCCAGGTTGGCCACCACGGGCCCCAGTCCGTTGTCGCCATCCAGGGTGAGGGTAGAGGGGCTTTGGTGGACCACCCGGGGCACGGCCCGGGCGTTGATCCTTCCGTTGCGGAGCATGCGAATGTAGTCGGCCAGCCGCAGCAAACCGTGGGAGGGAATGTCGCGCAACTCTGCCGCGATCAGGACATTGGCTGTGGTGGTTGCATCTTTACGCGACAGGCCGCATTTTTGGAGCAGGGCCACGCATAAGTGCGTCAGGGAGGCAGGATCGTACATTTTTTTACCAAAAATAACAAGTTTGAACAAGTTTTAATGAAATTTCATTATTTATTTTACCTTTGCATATTCACAACAATCAATCAATACTTAATCATAATGAAAACAGTTCTTCAAATTGTTCTGACCATTGCAATTCTCGTGCTGGGTTATTTCATATACGACAGCATCATGGAACCTGTGCGTTTTCGCCAGGAGGTGCAACAGCGTGAGGCAGAGATCATTCAGCGCCTGAAAGATATTCGTGAGGTTCAAAGGTCACACCGTTCGAGGTACCAGTATTTTACCGCAGACCTTGATTCGCTCGTGCGGTTTTACAACCTGGATTCCCTGACCCTGGTAAGGGCCATCGGTTCGGTGCCTGATACGCTGACAGAATCTGAGGCTGTGCGCCTGGGCATCGTGGAACGTGACACCCTATGGGTGCCCGCCAGGGACAGCCTGTTGCGTCATGCCAGGTATCCCATCGGGGAATTGCCTTATGTGCCTTTTGGGAATGGAAGGCGTTTTGAAATGCAGTCCGGCTTCATTGAAAGGGGCCTGGTAAGACTGCCTGTTTTTGAAGCCTCTGTTCAGCCCTTTGTATACCTGAGCGATCTCGACAACTGGCGTGTGTATTATACGCGCGAAGAAGGCCTCCGGGTAGGATCAATGCAGGAAGCTGTTTTGGACGGCAACTGGGAGTAACAAAATATTTTCATTATGTCTGGCCCCTTCCGGAACACCATTCGAATTGTTGACCCGGTATGTGAATCAGGCACAGGATCGAAACAAAACCTATCCATCGAGTTGCTGCCCGATGGATTCGTTTTTTCATTGCTTGATGTGGAATCATTCCGGTATATTGCCCTGGAAGCTTACCGGCAGGAGCACAACGGCCACATCAGTCATTACCTGAAGCACCTGGGCGGGTTTATGCAGGAAAACAGCCTGTTGAACCGGCCTTTTGAGCGCATCAGCGTTTCCTGTTATTCTCCCCAGCTGGTGATTGTACCCAATGACCTGTACCGGCATGACGACCAGGAAGCGACGTATGGGTTCTGCGCCAGTTTGCAGCCCAAGTACCACGTGCGATCCGACATCCTCAACAACATGCAGTCGCGGGCCATCTATGCCGTCCCGGACCAGGTGATCTCCTTTTGCGAGGAGCACATGCCGGGCTACCGCCTCAGGCATCACGGGTCGGTGTTGATCGAAAGCGTCATGGCCGCCCAGTCGATCGAAAACTGGCAGGCCGACATGGTGTTGCACGTCAAACCCAGGCATTTTGATGTGATGATCCTGGAAAAGAACAAGCTAAATTATTTTCAATCTTTTGAAATACAGTGTTTTGACGACCTACTGTATTATTTGTTCTATGTGTTGCAACAACATGAGATGCCTGCCGCAAAGCTTAGGCTGGTGCTCCTTGGGGAGTTGGCCATGGATTCGGAACATTATGCATTGCTGCAGTCTTTCTTCGGTGAGGTGCGTATCCCGGAACGCAACGACATGTATCAATACGGCGAAGACTTCGAGAAGGTGCCCTACCACTTTTTCTTCAA